>CALBDR010000206.1 GCA_937927525.1 uncultured Candidatus Melainabacteria bacterium | reverse complement strand
AGTTAGCTGGGGAGTTTGCTTCGAGTTTAGTGGGGAATTACGTCGAGTTATTCAAATAAAAGGAAAATTATGGATACTATAAGCTGGGAAGACTTTCAAAAAGTAGATTTGAGAATAGGCACAATAATATCAGTTGAAGAATTTAAAGAAGCTAAAAGACCTGCCTATAAGCTGACTGTGGACTTGGGAGAATTGGGGATTAAAAAATCAAGTGCACAGATAACTCAAATATATAAATCTGAAAACCTTATTAATAAACAAGTTATTTGTGTTTGTAATTTCCCAAAAAAACAAATAGCAAATTTTATGTCAGAAGTATTAGTGACAGGCTTTGAAAATAGTGAAGGAGAAATAGTGCTTTCTACTTGTGATCAAAAACTCCCTAATGGACAGAGATTGATTTGATATTTAGTTTGAGGCTTTTATCTAATTCTAATTCATCCATTGCCGCAGCGAAGAAATATTTCAAGGAATGCATACGGGTTTAGAAATTTTAAAAATTACAAAAATAGGGTTTTGTTAAAATGTGGGTAGATAAAAATAACATTGAGTTTCACAACTCTTCAAGTTTCATTTATTTGGGGAACATCCACATCCGAACATCCCCTTTATTTGGGGAACATCCAAAATGGTGGGCCTTCCGTGACTTGAACACGGGACCTCACGCTTATCAAGCGTGCGCTCTAACCAGCTGAGCTAAAGGCCCCTACAGATGAAATATCTTAGCATAGACTGCTAAAATATATAGTCTAGGAAATATATGAAAAATATTAAAAAAAGAGCAATTATTTTTATTATCGACGCATGTGGTGTTGGCTCAATGCCTGATTGGGCTGAGTATGAAGAAGTTGCACCAGCAAACACTCTAGCAAGTACAGTAAAACATTGTGTTCAAAGCGGAAGAGGTATTAAAATCCCTAATCTATATAAATTAGGTCTCGCAAATATCACAGAGTTAAGTTCAATGCCAGCTTTAGAAAAAACAGAAGCGAGCTATGGGAAAATGGCTGAGCTTAACCCTGCTAAGGATACTATCACTGGTCACTGGGAGATGACTGGTGTTAAAGCAACGAATACCTTCCCTTACTACCCCGAGGGCTTTCCTGTGGACGTGGTGGCTAAATTAAAAGCAGCTTGGAGAGTTGAAGACATTTTACTAAATGCGCCATACAGTGGCACTACAGCCTTGACTGACTTTGGGGACAAGCATATGGAAACTGGACATCCAATCGTTTATACCAGTGCCGATTCAGTACTTCAGTTAGCTGCACATATAGATATAACTCCTTTAGAAACTCAATACAAATGGTGTGAGCAAGCACGTGAGATTATGCGTGGCGAACATGAGGTAGCTAGGATTATTGCAAGACCATTTACGACGAACCCCGATCAATCAAATCCTGATAAAAAATATATTCGTTTAAACGATAAACGTCATGACTACTCAGTACTTCCACATAATAAAACTATGTTAGAGACAGTACTTGAGAACGCTGGAAATGTGATAGGCATTGGGAAAATCCAAGACATCTTCGCTGGGCAGGGAGTTCCACTGAGTATCCATACTAAGGATAATTTAGATGGTTTAGAAAAAATCACAGATCTTCTAGAAAATAATTACAGTAAGCATTTGGAAAACTTCTCTGATAAAGATAGAGAAATCATTTTCTTAAATTTAGTAGAAACTGACTGCAACTTTGGTCACAGAAGGGATCCTAAAGGCTTTGCATCAGCACTTGAAGATATTGACTCTGCTTTGCCACGCATACTAGATGCCTTAACAGAGAACGACGTACTTTTTATCTCTGCTGATCATGGTTGTGACCCATGTGCTGCTGGCACTGACCACACTCGTGAATATGTACCTTTACTAGTTTATAATCCTGGAGCAGAAACCAAGGATTTAGGAACTAGAAAGAGTTTTGCTGATATTGGTGCAAGTATTCTTAAATGGTTTGATTTAAAAGATTCAGAGATTGTGATTCAGGGTGAGGCAGTCGTTTAAGAATCAAAAACTGGACCAGATAATCTTGGCGCTTGCTTTCTTTCAATAAACACACAAATTATCTTATTGTGATTATCTTATTGTGATCATCTCAAGTATAATTGAATAGCATGTCAGAAAAAATCGGACTAGTCGCAGGAGATGGTGAATTACCAGTACTTGCTGTAGACGCATTAAAGAAAAAAGGTTTCATACCAGTATGCTGTGCATTATCAGACTCAGCCTTTAAATTAATCAATCCTCTAATCGAAACTTACAGGTATAGCCCTGTTGAAGTTTTAAAGATTTTAGATCACTGTAAAAAACTGGAAATTAGAAAAATAGTTTTCTTAGGTAAAGTACCGAAACTCAGCTTCTTTCAAAACATCCATAAATTAGATTTAAAATTACTGAACGAACTTAAAAAAGTTAATAATTTTAGTGATGATGCGATTCAATTCAAATTAGCTGATTACCTCGAACAGGAGCATGGTTTAGAGATTCTTGATCAAACTAAATACCTTCGTAACCTTTTCCCTAATGAACAAGTTTTCACGATTAAAGAGCCTACAGAAGAGGAATGGCAAGAAATTAACTACGGTATGAAAGTAGCTAAAGGAATTGCAGCACACGATATAGGGCAAACTGCCATAGTGTCAAACAAAAGTATTTATGCAATTGAAGCGATAGAAGGCACAGATGAATGTATTAAAAGAGCTAAATCTTTAAAGAATTTCTGGGATAAAAACAAATCTATTACGGTATGTAAAGTTGCTAAACCTAATCAAGATCAAAGATTTGACGTTCCAACAGTAGGTTTGAAAACTCTAAAGTCAATTGGTAAAAATGGTTTTTTAGCATTTGAGGCTAATGAAACATTCTTTATAAACCAAAAAGAAGCTATTCAATATGCAAATAATAATAATATTTGTATTTGTGCGGTAAAGGTTAACCACAAATAAACATTAAGCCCAGGGTTAACAAGCTATAATATTTGAACACTTTTCATTAAAGGTATTTAATATTGCATCCAAAAACCCTAGGTTTTGACTTGGATTTTTTTCCATGCCTTACATGGAAATCATATCTAGTCTTATATATTATATTTTTCAGCTTTAATACAGTTAAAGCTGAAAATAGTAGTGAATTGTTACAGTGGAGCTATTTTAGTACAAAAATCAAACTTGATAAAATCCACCCCAAACTCTCTATAAGAGAGACCTTCAGTCCGCGTTTTCAAAGTAATTTCAGCGAACTAGATGTACTACTATTAAGAAATGAGATTTTCTTTAAACATAATGATAATTTTACATCTTCACTAGGTTACGACTTTTATGGAGTTTTTAATGATGACGACAGAGTTGAAAATCGACTTGCAGAGCAGTTTCTGTATAATAAAAATTTAAGCAATAAATGACAATTCAATTCAAGACTCAGACTTGAGGAAAGATTTCAATCGGATTTTGACCTTAGATTAAGAAACCGCTTCAGCCTTAGTTAACAAGTAAGCCAGAAAACACGAATAGTTTTTGCAGATGAAATTTTCCAATCATGTTTAGGTGGACAATATCTAGAAGAAAATAGAATAAATTTAGGGATTGAAAGAAAAATTTCAAAAAAAATACAAGTTACTCTAACTTATTTACTACAACAATTTTTCAGTAATAATGAACTAAATCACGTCATAATAACAAGATTCAACTTTTTTTATAATAAATCATCCGGAAAGCTTATTGAAAGTAATTCTCAATAAATGTAAAATTATGTTAGTATGTATATTAGTTGAGAATTATTCTCAAAAATGCGCATATGGTTTTAAGCTGGTTAAAAAGAATAGAAAGAAAGGAAGCGCCACTTATGCTTAAAACCCGCTCAAAATCAATAGATACCATACTACTAAAAAATCTATTTCGTAAGGAGATATTTGATATAGATTTTAGGGGTGCGGTAGATGACTTTAACTCTGCAGAGTACTCTAAAGCTTATAAAGCTATTTTTAAACTTTGGCAAAGATCAGAGACTTGTAATCGCAAGTTTTTCTACCAGGCACTATTAAAAACTTGTGCTGCTCTTGAGTTAATCAATCAAGGAAAACTAGAAGGCTCAAAATTAATCTATAGGGCTGCTGTAAACCAATTATTGACTTTTAGTTCACTTGAAAGACCAATTAATATTTCTTTACTAGTAGATGGGATGATCAAATACTTTGATTTTGTTGATCACGACTTAGATCCATTAAATAACGATATCCAAATCGTTGGAAGGCCGAAGTTGGAAATTAGTTTCTAATATTGCACTGGCTCATCATCTAAACTTCTCCAAAGATACCAAGTCGCGACAGTCCTGTAAGGCTCCCATTTTTTTGCTAGCTTTTTAATTTCTCCGAGTTCATTAATCCCATAGAGCTTTTTAATAGTATTAATTAAACCTATATCCTTAACAGGAAAAACATTTGCATCCATCAAATAAAAAATCTGAAACATCTCTAGAGTCCACTCACCTACACCTTTTATTGCAAGTAGCTCTTTCCTTAGTTGCTTAGAATCTAAACTATCAAAGTATTTATTTAAAATAGTTTTTTGCAAATTCCCCAGACACGGTCTTGTAAGATTTTTCTCTGGTTCATATAGATCAGAACTGATAAAAATATTATTTAAATAATTAGAGATATTAATTGAATAATTAATTTTCATTCTAGAAAAACCTATTTCTCTGAGATTCTCTTCAGAAGGATTCAAAAAATCACTAAACAGTAAATCAGTTCCAAGTCTAGCTTCAAGTCTAGACCATATACTATCAGCAGCTTTAACAGAGATTTGTTGACCAACAACAGATTTAATCAAAGTTCTAAAAGGATCTTGATTAGAATATAATTTAGTATCAGAATATTCTTTGATCAAAGCTTTCAAGATTATATCTCTTTTTGATAACTCATTACTAGCTTCCTGCCAGTATTCTGGATAGATTTTCTTCACTTATGAAAATATACTATATTAAATTAAAATATTCACCTTCAAATCATCTAACTCCTTTTTATTTCTTATCTTCTTTCTGGGAGTTTATCTCTGAGGAGTTTGTCTCTGATAAGAAATCCTAAAAATTTCCCTTGGGGCTATTAGTAAAATGCTTTTCAACCATATTTAGAGATAGCATAGCTGTAAAAAAAGAGCCTCCACTTAGCGGAGGCTCTTGAAACTAAATATATATTTATGAATGTTATCAAACAGCTAAATAATCTCTTAATTTAACAGCTCTTTCTGGATGTCTTAATTTCTTAAGGGCTCTAAACTCGAGTTGTCTAACTCTTTCTCTGGTAATTCCTAAAAGTCTACCAACTTCTTCTAAAGTTCTTTCTTGCCCAGAATCAATTCCAAATCTTAACTGAACTACAGCCTTCTCTTTAGGAGTAAGGGTTTCAAGTACCTTTAAGATATCACTTGAAAGTAATTGATCTGTAGCAGCCATTTCTGGGTGAATATTATCTGAAGAATCGGCAATGAAGTCTTCTAACTTACCATCTTCTTCGTTATTAATAGGCGCTTCTAAAGAAACAGGTGTTCTCATCGCAGCAACAATTTCTTTAATTTTCTGCGTGGATACTTCCATTACTTCTGCAAGTTCCTCTTCTGTAGGTCTTCTATCGAAGAGCTGGCCTAAACGTCTAGCAACTTTTTTGAACTTATTAATAGTTTCAACCATATGAACTGGAACTCTAATGGTCCTAGACTTGTCAGATAAAGATCTAGTGATACCTTGTCTTACCCACCAAGTAGCATAAGTACTAAATTTATATCCTCTCTCTGGGTCAAACTTTTCAGCAGCACGGATTAAACCTAAATTTCCTTCCTGGATAAGATCTAAGAAAGGAAGACCTCTATTAATGTATTTTTTAGCGATGGAAACAACTAAACGTAGGTTATGTCTAACTAGTTTTCTCTTAGCATCGATATCACCTTCTTTAATTCTTCTCGCTAACTCAATTTCTTGCTTAGCATTCAATAAAGGTACACGACCGATTTCACGTAGGTACATTTTCACAGAGTCATCTGAAAGAGGTGATACAGACTCTAAATTTTCATCATTAGCGTCACCATTATCATTATCTTTTCTACTGGCTGCAGAAGAAATAACTCCACTTTCAAGTGAATCTGAACTGATATCAGTTAAACCAACTGGATCATCAAAACTATCTGACTCCATAGAATCTTCATAGTTCATCATGTCGTTAGTTTCAATAGATTCGGACATGTCTCTTTTTTTTCTAGGCATAAATTAAATATCTCCTTGGATTATGTGTATTGCTATTTTACAAAGTAGAATGTTATCGATTTTTGACAATTTTGCAAGTTTGCTATTTGGTTCTTAAATGACCACTAAATACAAAGTCTGTTTTTATTCAATTTTGTTCCTATTCAGTTAGGAATATTAATTATAACATAACAAACCCAACTTCGTCAATACTTATTTAAAAATAGGTTAAATAATCTAGATCTTTTTGAGTTTTTTTAATTAATTCTGCTATTATACTTGTTCGCAATGGAAAAAAGATCCGCAGCACGTGAAATTGCATTTTTAGCGTGTTTTCAGTTACCTAAAAAAGAGCTTAAGCTCGCCGAAACCGATTTTGACGCACTATGCCTCTCAAGTCTAAGGACGCTTAGAGATAATTGCGAAGACAATATAAAATCTGCTGAATCCTTCTTACTACAAGTAGAAAGAAAGATAATGGAATATAAAGTTAATCACCCTGATAACGAAAAAAATATTGAGCCACAAGCCGTTCCTTTACCTAACACTGAAGAGTTTCTAAAAGAAATAAATAAATGTTATGAAGCTATTAACCTTATAGACGAATCTCTCCAGATCCCAGAACTATTCTGGCACTATAAAGACGAGAAAACTAAAGCTTTCTGTATCGAATTAATTTCTAAATACTTTGATCATAAAGGTGAAGCTGAAGAAATTATCGCCAAGGTCTCTAAAAAATGGGATATCTCTCGCATCCGTAAAGTAGATAAGGTCATCTTAGTGATGACCATTATCGAAATGAAATATTTTCCCGTGGATAAAGAAGTTGCTATGTCAGAATTTCTTAAAATTGCCTCTAAATACTCTAATGATGAATCTATCAAATTTATCAATGGTATTTTAGCTAGCCTACTTAAAGAAGCTTTAATTTAATGCTGACGAAAACCTAAAAATTAAAGTCATGAAATACTTTTCAAACTACCTTCATGCCGTCTAGAAACTTTGTAAATACTGACTGCAAATGCTCAATTAAAATATCTGCACCAGATGAAATGGTTTCTCCATCATTCTTTAACCAAATAGTAGCTTCATCTGAATCAGAAATTGCTCTAAAAACAATGCCACCTTTTTGTCTTTGTTCTTGGCTAATGATTTGTTTACCATCTGATGAAAACCAGAAAGTAACCTTATCACCATTTTCTTTAATGTTAACCATTTTCTCTAACTTAACGTTAGAGTCAAATAAATAAATAAATTCTGAACCATCTGGCTTAAATTCGTGCATAGCTGGAAGCCCTTTACTATCTTCCTCCATATGGTAAATCTTAGTACCATCTGCTAAATATTCAATTGAAACTGCGATGCCTTTAGAATCTTGAGTAAGTACAATTTTATTCCCTCTAACTGAGTACCCAAATCCTAATTCTTGCCCTTCATCATCTTTGATTACTGACTTATTAATAACTTCTGTTTCTCTAACAAACTTTGTTTCTATCGTATTTTTAATCTCTGTATTCATCACCATAATATTTTCACCTTATCTGCAATATATAAGTTGATAATGAGAGATTTTTTGACAGGTAATACCTGTAGAAAAATCAGATCATTTACTAAAGTTCTTGATAAACACTCTCTCTGAAAGTGTAATATCCTCTAATCCATAGATCCAGTCCAGATATGACCTATGTTCAGCAGCAACTATTTTACTCTTAAATTTACCTTGAGCGAAGACAATTTTCCCATTTTCAGAGTTAAACCATTTACCTAAAATGGCTTTCCTAGCTCCAATAACATCTTTCTCCAACCCATCTAGACCTTTTTCAAACAATTCTCCATGACTTTTAGCTTGAGCTAAAAGCACATCTTTAGTAGCTCTTATATCATTAATTGCATTATGATTTCCCTCAAAATTTTTCTTGTAATAGAATCTATAAGCATTAGCTAAAGTATGAGGAAAAGCCTTTTTAAAGATCAAATATGGATCAACAAAAACATAGTCAGATTCACTAATAATATGACCTGTAGCTCTATAAAGCTCATACTGTAAAAATTGGAAATCAAAAACGTAGTTATAAGCAACAAAATACTTAGTTTGTCCAAGAATTTTCAGTAATTTTTCAGCATATTCACTGAAGATAGGAGCATCTTTGACCATTTCATTCGTAATACCATGACATTCAGTAGAATCAGCAGATATATCACACTGTGGATTAACTAAAACATCCATTTCAGTGCCATCAGGTAAAATTGCTCCTATCTGAACAATACGATCACTTTTAGGATCAACACCTGTAGTTTCAAAATCTACGTAGAAAAAATCTTGAGAATCAAACATTTATGCAAATTAAGATTTTAGCACTATCTCCAGCGTTTAAATAGTTCTGAATCAATTCCAAAGGAATCTAATGTTTTTCCAGTTATAAAGTCGATTTGATCTTGAATGGTCTCCGGTCTATGGTAGAAAGCAGGTATGGCAGGCAAAATCACTGCCCCAGCCTCACTTAAACTGAGCATGTTTTTTAAATGAATAGTGCTGAATGGAGTTTCCCTAACTACTAGAATTAACTTTTTTCTTTCCTTGAGCATAACATCAGCTGCTCTAGAAATAAGATTATGACTAGTTCCCATAGCAATATGTGCAAGAGTTCCCATACTACATGGACTTATAATCATCCCAGCTACACGGTAAGAACCACTTGCTATAGAAGCTGCTATGTTTTCTTCCTGCCATATATTTAAATTTGTTTTAAATTCTTCTATTCTTTCTGAGTTTAAAGCCTTTCCCTCAGTTGCTCTCTTATCAACAAATAAATAATTTAAGAGCTGAAACTTCAACTCTTGCACATTTAAGTTAGCCCAATGTATCTCCAATTCTAGCTTAGCAACTAGTAAAGCATTGTCTGAAATAACCAAATCCACTTTATGACCAGTTTCCAGAAGAAACTCCAAAAGATTCAAACCATACTGAGCACCGCTAGCACCAGTTATTCCTAAAACTATAGGTTTAGAAGAATCGAAGTCAGACATTGTTATATTCTATAATCATAATTCCCTAAATTGACAACTATTAGTAACAAATTAAGATATCAGTCACCAAGGGAAGATAAATGATAAGCCAGAGCAAAATATACTCCGTGATAGACCTTTATTAAAGATAGGTTTAAGGAAATAGCTCCAATTTATATTCTTTTTGACTTTGATATCTCCGTTTTAAAAAAATATACTGCTATTACGTCGACCAATTCAAGATATTTACAAACTTTCCACATTTATATTACATATTTTGATAATATACAAAATCACGATCTAAAACATAGATCGTGATTGGAGAAGCTAAACTGGTTTTGTGTACAAATGTGCTTTCCACTGCACTTGTATTTTATAACTAAATTTTCAGTTAAGCTTTTTAACATATCAAGAATGAAGGAGAGAAAATGAAAGAAATACTAATATATGGTGCTTTAGTTGCTACAGTAATTTCAGCATCTGTGCCGGCAATACAGCAAATCAGCACTTCTATTCAAAATACGAGTACACAGTTAAACACAAAATTGACAGAAGAAATGGATTCGATTATTAAGAGTGTAGATCAGTAACAGGTAAATAAATGAATATCTTAAAAAATGAGAACCAGCTCACATTCAGTGAACACTTAGAGGAGTTCGTCCTTACACAGAAATTGAAAATAAAATTAGGCTTATTAGTTTTAATCTTAATTCTTATTTCACTTTCATTAGCTGAATACTTTAGCATAAAAAATAAACTTCAACTTGCTAATAAATATGAAACCGTTTTAGTTTTAGCTGCTAAAGATCATTTGAGCGCAGGTGCAAAATTGAGTCTAAGTGTTATAGAGTTTATTCCTTATTCGTTAAAAAAAATAAATGAACTGGAATCTATTCATGGAGAAATATTCTTTAAAGAGAAGGATTTAGAGCTAATCAAAAATAATTTAAGTAAGGCTCTAGTAAAAAAAGATCTACTTAGCGGTGATCTAATTCGCAAAAATTTAATCGCATACAATTCAACAGATATAGTTACAAAATTACTGCCAGATAATCATTCAATCCTTGACCTTTCTTTAGAATTTACTGGCACTAAAAAATTCTTAAAAACAGGAGATAGAGTTAAGCTCTACAGAAAATCAAAAAAAACTAGTAGTAAGAAGTTTAATCATAGTGGAAAAATCATCTTATTAAAGAACATAAATGATGAGCAGTTAAATATAAGCTTAGCTATCCCAAATTCAATCTTTAAAGAAGTTCTCAGTGCACACAATGCAAAAGAACTAGAACTAGTCATAGAAAAAGAAGCTAGCAAACAAAAAAACTTAAAGACCAGCAAATTAGGTTTTCAAAAATTATTAGTAAATAATTCTAAGGATATAAAGGTTTACAGTCTATGAGCAAAGTTATACTAATCTCTAGCTTTGATAATCCTTTTGAAATAAGGGAAGTTGAGGATAAGCTAAATAAATTAAATTTAAAAATTAAATCTAGACTTAACTTAGAAGATTTTTCAATTGAATATTTTAGGAATATTGAATTAAGTGAAATTTTAGTATTAATTAATGCTAAAGATCAAAGAATAAAAGCTCTAGAGATTTGTAAAAAACTTAAAAACATAAATCAAGAATTCAAAATTATGATTCTCCTTGAAGAAATCAAAGTTGAAGAATCAAATATATTTGGCTTTTATCAAGCCTATGTTAGTTCGCTAGAGAATTTCGAACATACTATTCCCAAAATTCTCTTTAATAGGAAATTAAACAAATCAAAAAAAGTCATTCTTTTTGCTTCAAACACAGAGTCAGAAAGAGATTCATTTGAAACGGTGTTAAGCTTTGCTAAATATTTATCTATTAATAATAAAAAGATTTTACTACTTGAAAATTCACAGAGCCAATTAATAAATAATTCACTTAATAGCCATAATAAAGAATCTTTATACGATAGAAGAAATAATTTTAATGACTTAGAAGCTGATTTTAATTATATTAATGTAAAACCAATAGAAAAGATACCAAACTGTGACTATCTAGCTAGAATATTACAATCAAAACATAAGATAGAGTTTATAAATAATATTGGTCTTGAAATTGAAAAGTTAAATGATTGCTACCGTAATACTGAAGTTAACTTCAAAGAAAAAATTAAATTTTTAGATGAACTAGATGAAGTTGTTTCTAAGCTTAAATCAGAAACAACAAATATAGAAAGATTTATACTAAAAAAATACGAAAATAGATATGAGTATATTTTAGTAGAACTAGGTAGCGACCTAGTTTCACATAGTAGCCGATATTTTTACAGTATAGCTGAAGAAATGTTCATTAATATCAACAACACTAAATCAAACTTCCATGATTTTCTTGAACTTAAAGACTATCTAAGTAAATCATACAACTTAAAATTAAACCCTATTACAGCTAATAATCAGAGAGTAACTAAGCAAATTACAAGAAAAGTAATCTCTAAAGAACCTTGTATTAATTCAGACTTATATAAATTTTTAAGAACAAATCAATTAAAAGAAAAGCAAAAAAATAAAGCCCAAGATTTAGCTGAAAGAATCTATAAGCATCTTGAAATAAATAACAAGAGTGAGGGTGAGTTATGTCATTAGATTATACAAGTTCAAGTTTAGAGTTTTGCTACACTAATATATTTTCAAATCAATTATTTAATAAATATCGGAAAGTAATTTATGAACGCATTATCGAAGATCTAAAGCCTGGAGCAAACAATATAACAGCTCAAAAATTAAGAGAAAGGCTTAGGCTCAAAGAATTTAATAAAATTTCTAATATAGACTCCTTACTAAAAGAAAAATTCTCAAAATCCCTAATATTAAAAAATTACATACAAGAGATAAGTTCTGAACTTAATATAGCTTCAGAATTAAACTTTGATATGAATATGCTTTTAGAAGATGCTCTAGTACTTGATTTAGTTTACTATGGTCCACTAACACCCTTTTTTTTCTCACATTTAAAAATAAAATCGGGTTTAATTAGTGAAAACTCAATTATAAATTATTGCCTTAAATATACTTTTTCAACTAATCTAATTGAATTACAGATTAATAATCATAAAAGTATCTACTTTGAATCAACTGAAAATATCACAAAAATTGATTATAAATTCATCTCAGACAAGCATCTTGAAAGAACTATTATCACTTTAATTAACGAAGCCAACCACCTAAAAAAACAGAACTATATAATCAATTACTCATCTCCTATACTAGATTTTGAATTAGCATTTAACCAACTTAGAGCCTCTGCTATAATCCCTCCGGCTTCATCCAGCCCTTGTTTAACTATAAGGTTTCATCCACATGAATCATTTACACTTGAGAAGCTTGAGCAGTCTTCAATGTTTAACAATAAGATTCTTGAGTTTTTAAAAGCCTTACAAAGATCAGGAATTTCTATTGCAATAGCTGGGACCATGAGTACAGGTAAAACAACCCTATTAAGCAGTCTCATTAAAGAGTGGGACCCTAATGCTAGAAAAGCTTTAATTGAAGATACACGAGAAATTGAAAATCCCATAGATAACCTAATTCAGTTACAAATTAATAAAAAAGATCAGCAATCAAATATAAAAGACCTAATAAAAGCATGTAAAAGACACAGCATTAAATATGTTGCACTTTCTGAAAGCAGAGATGGTGATGCTTGGGAAATAATTCAACTTGCTCAAAACATCTATGGATGCCTCATGACTTATCACTACACTGTTAGAGAAAAGAACAAGAAAGTTAGTGAAGCATTAAATAATTTAGCTTACTTATGTAGCCTTAATTCAGAAAGTCCACATATAGAAGAAATTAAATCTCAAATAGCCAGTAATATGAAAATTTTAATTCTCTTAAAGCAAGAATCAAAGTCAGGAAGAAGAATAATAGATAGTATACATTACATTAATAAAGCCATATTGAACACAGTAACAGAATTTAGTAGCACTGAAATTTTCAGACATGAAGATGAAAGCTTTAAATTAATAAACAAAATACCTGAATTAGAAAATTATTTTTTTGAAAAAGGAGTTAAATACCAATTTTGATTTATATTAATTTTTTATCACTAATATGTTTAAGTTTACTACTTATATTTTTTGAGAACATAGGAACTTACTTCAAACAGATATTTACAATAATAAATTCTATTTTCAAAAAAAATATTGACAAAGCAAATTTTTATATAAAGAACTTAATATTAGTTTCCTTAAACTTATTTCTTTTAGTAAAAGCCTTTTCACACTTAAACCTAAGCCTTAATTATTCAATTTATCTCTATATTTTTATAAGTGGCATCATCATATCTCGATTATATATTGATCAAAGGACTTTAGAAAAAGAATATTTAATAAATGAACTTAAAACCTTAATAAATGAAATTAGTGAAAGTATTGAAGAATCTTTTAGCTTAGACTCTGCTATTAGAAATACTTTCAACACAATTAAATTAAAATCATTACAAGACGACATATCAAATTTTTGCAAACTACATAATTACAATATTCAAAATGAAATAGTTAACTTCTTTAAAACGCTGGCTAAAAAGCATAGTATAAAAGAATTTAAAAATTATATACAGTTATTAAGCCTTGAACTTAAATTCAATCAGTCGCCAGTAAATATATTCAAAGAAATAAATATATTCCTCAATAATCAAGAAAAAAATAGAAAGAAATTCAAAAACAGCTATAAATTAATTAATTTAAGTATAGATTTTATGCTTATTTTCTATTATTTAAATTTACTTATACTAATCCCTAAACTTAATAGCAGCAACCCTGAATGGTTTGAAGATACTAATAAAGACTTGGCTATATTTTTTAGTTCAATTTTATTTTGGTTAGTTTATATTAGCTCACATATATTCCTCAATAAAAAGAAAGGAGAGTTATTATGATTTCTATAAACTTACTTCTTTTTACTTCCTGCTGCCTACTTGTGATAATAAGCTTTTACCAATCACCCAAATTACTATTATTAAGTGAACAAAAAGATACATTAATAAATAAGCTTGGTGAAAAAATTTTCTATAGTTTAAATTTAAAATCTTTAAATAAAGTACAAGCTATTTATAGAGATTTATATCTTAATACTAAAAAACTTTACTCAGCTATTTTTTCGATTTTATTTTATTGCCTAATACTACTATTCATACAGTTTATAAAAATAAACTACCTAACTTTAATCTTTTCTATTCTAATAATGTTTGAAGTAATAAAAATAAATCTAACTATAATTAAAAGAAAAAACTATATCGAATCTCAGTTATCTCATTTTATATATTGCCTGGAAACATTATGTTTAAAAAATCAAATTGGTTTAGTACTCGCATTAAAAGAAATAGAAGTCAACTCAGATAATGAATTTGCAAGTTTCATTAGACAAATCCTCAATGAATCTGAAAATTCAAACACAAACAATATAGACGAATTCATACCCCATAGCATTAGACATAGTGATGAAATAAAATCATTACTTCGTAGAATACATTCATACAGTGACTTTGGGAATTTAGAATTATATTTTAATGAAATTAAAGAAAAAATCAATTTAGAACAGAGACTAAAACATGAGGACTTAATTGAAAATATTCAACTCTACATCAGTATTCCCGTAATAAGTATGATGTTTTTGGCAAGTTATCCACTCTACTCATCTATATTATTTTCTATAAAAGGAATCATCAGCTAATGAAAACTACAATCAATATACTTAGTCTATTAATCTGCATTGTTTTCACCACACAAGCAAATGCAAAAATAATTTTCAACACTAAAGAAGTTCAGAGTATACATAGATCAATGTTACGAGGAGAAATTGAGCTTATAAAATTTAAAGATCCTGTTTCTGAGATACATTTCCTTGATGAAGATCAAGATATTATTAAAGTTGAAAAATCACAGGCATCTAATAAAGGCTATAAGGAATTTCTCATTAAAGCTCTCAGTGAAGGATCAACAGTTCTCAACTTCAAAATCAAGAATGAACTTATTTCTTTAAATATCAATGTAAGCCCCAATTATAAAATACTTGAGAATGAATTAAATAAACATTTTGGTATCAAGGAAGCAAATGAAAGTCAAAAAATAAAAGTTATCCCAAAGCTGAGTATTAACCAAACAGACAAAAATCAAGCTGCAATATTTTTAAAAGGTGAGGTTGCAAATGCAAAAAATGCATTACTTGCTCTAAGCTTTGCTGCAAAAGCAGTTAATGATGAAGGTATAAAAATTTACTCAAATCCAGGTGGGAGTTTAAAAAATGAGGAGAAAAGCAAAACCATTCAAGGAAACAATGATGATAGCTTTATAAACTTCTATGAAAATTCAAATCACCTTAACCAGGTAGAAAGTATCTATAGAGATATTATTCTTTCATCAAAATCAGAAAAAGTTATCTCATTTTTAAAAATAAAAGAAGCAAAGAGATTTAAGGTGCAGGTTAGATTCCTTGAAATGAGTGAAAAGTATATTGATCAATTTTTAAATAGCTTAATACTTACTTCACAGGGAAATGATTTCAATGGAGCAGTTGGTTCAAATCCTTTAGCACCTCCAAGTTCAACATTTTCAACAAATATTGCAACAAACAATAACAACACAGGATTCTTTTCTGCACAAGGATTACTGAGATTAGGAGCTGAGGTTTTAGGAGGAAATTTGGCAAGTGGTACAGTAAGACTCTTCGATGATACAGTGCTAAATATTTTAATCAATAATCTTTTAGAAGAAGGAGTACTGAATTTAGTAAATGAATTTAGCTTGGTAACCCATTCTGGGGAAACAGTAAAACTTGGCAAAGGAACTCGCTTTCCAATCCCTCGAATAAATAATAATGTGGGTGGAAGTACATTTTCAATTGAATATATTCCTATTGGTTTTCATGGTGAATTAAAAGTCTCTGAACTTGAAAAAGAGCTAATTGACGTTCAATTAGCATCCAGGTTAACAACAGCAGAAACAACTAATACCTCATTTGAGGACTTTGCAATTCCTATTTTCAATGAACAATTTACAAATAACGGTGCCGTATTAAAAAATAATCAAGAAATTATCATCTCAAGTTTTTTAACTGAGTCTGATATTTATACTAAGGCTAAATCCCCTTTAGCTAGACTGATTCCATTTTTAGGAAGATCACATAGGAAATCTCATAATAAAAATATTTTATTTATAAGTCTAAAAGCTGCATACGAAGATTTTGAAAATAGTGTCAACTATAAAGATTTTCTTAAAGTTAACAAAATGGAGTTGAATTAATGACAAATGTTTTTAGTATTTTAATTTTAATTACTATAGTGTTGTTTATAAGTAATTCTGTTACTGAACTAAGTATAAGTTCAATTAAACTATCCAGTAAAGTAAGCCAGAATAAAAAAGAATTACTGATAAATAAATTAACTAGAAATAAAAAGGAAATTAAATGACAAATTTCATCTCAATATTTTTCACACTAATATTGTTTTTCATTGCTTATAATGATATTTTCATTAGAACCATAAAAAAAGTAAATAACTCAAATAGTGAAATATCTCAAGTATCTAAGATTCTTTACCAAAAAAAACAAACTTCCTCAAATAAAACTTCACAAAAAAACCAAAAAAAATATATTTTAGAAGAAACGTCTACCGTAAAGCTTTTTGATTCAAAACAAAAATCATTTTCAAAAATACAAAGTAATTTTTAAAACCATGAAAAAAACCGCTATCGTAGTAGAAGATCAAATTGTAAGTTGGGACTATATTGCTTCAGTCTTAGAACCTTTTCTTGAGGTGAAAAAGTTTTGTAAAACAAGCAAAGAGGCAGAACAGGCATTTATAGAAATTAAACCTGATTTGGTTTGGTTAGATTGTTATTTAGGTGAACTCTCAGAATCATCCACTGGACTTAAAAACAGTGGTATTTTACTTGCAGAGTGGATTAAAGCCCATTCACCTTGTACAAAGATCATTTTATTTACAGCATCATTTGAAAGTTCAATAGTTATAAAAGCAAAACAATTAGAACTTGATGCAGTGTTTTTAGGGGCAAAATTTGAAGCTGATAAAAATCAATGTAGAGAAATTTTAAATAGAGTTTTAAATGGAGAAAAAGATATCGTCATAAGCTCGCTCAAACAAAAAGAAGATAAATATGAAAACATTGGCAAAATGACTTTACACGAATTCTCAATTATTAGCTCAATGATACTTGGAAAGACTACAGCTCAGATAGCTGAAGACTTAGCTACGACTAGAAAGCAAATCAATAATGCATTATATCGAGTGAAAGAAAAATATGAACTAGATGACTGCCTTTCTAGAAACGAAATCTTAGAATATCTAAAAGAAATTATGCTCAAAGAATATGAGCAAAAAGGAGAAATACCAGAACTTTACTCAATTTTAAAATTAAATGAAGAAGTATTAAAGCCAGTTGTAGATAAAATAAGCTCAACTGAAAATAAAAAAATAAAACTAAAAGACATACTTAATATTCAGCTGAACAAGTAATCATAAAACATTCAAGTAAAGCTAAGCTGTAATATAATACTTTATAATGTCTAAGCTTATTTCCAAAGAAAAGTCAGAAGAAAAATTAAAAAAACAAACAAAAAATATAATTAAAATACTTAACGAAAAATATGGTGAAGTTAAGTGTTTTTTACTTCATAATAATGCATTTGAATTACTCTGCGCAGTTATGCTCTCAGCCCAGTGCACTGACGATAGAG
>CALBDR010000205.1 GCA_937927525.1 uncultured Candidatus Melainabacteria bacterium | reverse complement strand
TCTCTTTCCAAGGAAACCTATTCTTATACTTTAACTCTTTAAGTTTACGGGCTATGATTTTGGCTTTGCCAAACTTAAGTGGGGACAATCTTTCAAGTTTAGAATCAAAATTACTAAACTCAGGATTATGAATTCCTGGATCATGAAGCACGGTAGTATTAACGATAGGTTCATCAAAAAACCTATACTCAGTAATTCTATCTTTTAGAAACTCACGGTACTCAACTTTAAAAAGCATCTTTGCAGTTAAAGTCTCATCAGCAAGCTCTTTTAAAGTTTTATTTGCAAGCTCCTCAGAGCAAGAGCTCAGACAGAGTAAGCCACAAAAAATAAATAAACTAATAAGAAAGCGCTGCATATAAATACTTTTTTTACTAAACTTGTTATTAATGTTAACACTAGAAAAGTCTTTTATATGAAGAATTTCTGTAAAGCTTCTTGCCAAGGGTATATTACCAAACCTGAATTTAGCTTTCTGGTAAAAGACTCTCTTGATATGCAAATAGCATCAGCCTGTTTCTCATTCTCTCTATTGAAGTCTTCCTTTAAGTTTTCCAAATTTCTCAATGACTCAAGTTTCACTTCCTTTGAACTTTTGATCTCGATAAAAAGATAGTTTTGCCCAGGTCGTTCTACTACTAAATCAATTTCAGCAGAGTCTTTTGTCATTAGATAGTAAAAACGGTAATCAATTTTGTAATAAGAACATAATTTAACTATCTCCAAAATTATAAAATGTTCAAAAGTCTCTCCATAAAGAGAAGTACTTTCCTCAAGCGGCACAGAAAGAATATTCCTTAAAGCTCTTACTATACCTGTATCAAAGAAATAGAACTTAGCTTTAGAAGAGATTCTTTTCCTAAAAGAGTTTTTAAATGGATATAAGTAGAAACCTAAAAGCGTGTCTTCAAGTATCGAGTAATAGTTTTTCACTGTTTTATCATCAACCCCTACGTCTTTAGCGATAGAATTATAATTTAAAATTTTGCCATTCATTTGTGCAGCAAGCTCTAAAAAAAGCCTAAAAGGTTGAAGCTCACGAATAAATTGCTCTGCGTAAACTTCTTCTTTTAAATAGGTTTGAGTATATGAAAGTAAAAATCTCTGTTTTTCATCTTTTGTACTTAAGTGATAAATCTTTGGTAATAAGCCCCACTCAAGGACTTCATTCAAAGCAGCCTTTTCTGGTAAGGATTTCTCTAACTCTAAAAAAGAAAATGGATGTAAGTTATAAGTAAAAGCTCTACCAGCAAGTAAATTTGCAGCACCATACTTAAGCTTCCTAGCACTTGAGCCAGTAAGAATAAAAATTTTATCCGTAGATTCAATATAGAAGTGAACTAAATCAAGTAATTTGGGGAGCTTTTGAATCTCATCAATTACAACATAAACGCTAGAATCATCTGCAGCTATCATTTCGCCCAATATTTCAGGGTTTTTTGCCAAACGATACTCTAGACTAGGGTCTAATAAATTTATAAAAATGGTTTTTTCTTGAAAATGCTTATTTAACCAAGTACTTTTACCTGAACCTCTTGGACCAAATAGGAAAAAACTATTCTTCAAGCCTGGTTTTAAAAATCTATTAACTTCACTCAGTGTTTTTTCGGAACCCACTCCGAAATTGTACGCCATTTTCGGAGCGAGGTCAAATTTTTAACAATTTAGTATAGAAGCCCGACTGGAATTCCGATAACATTTTCCTTTATTAAATAAGGTTTTTCACAACGGTGAATAACCATCGCAAAAGGGATATTTTTCTTAGATTGTGAAATAAAGCTTTGCAAAGCACGGCACTGTGCGCTTCTAACGACAGAAGATGTTTTTACTTCTATAGGATAAGTATTATATGTATCATCAATTATAAAGTCGACTTCTGTATCATTTTTATTACGCCAGAAAGATAGGCTAGGCTTTATGACCATATCTTTTATAGATTTATAAAGTTCGCAGAATACATGATTTTCAAAAATTGCCCCCCAAGCACCTCTATTTATCATCGATTCAATATCAAAATTACGCTGATAGAAGTTCAGAATTCCATTATCATACATATAAATTTTAGGGCTTTTACTTACTTGAGTTTTAAATTTACCAGAGTATGGAGATAACAGATTTATCTGATATGAAGCCTCTAAAACTGAAATATAATGCTGAACAGTCTTAAAATCTATATCAATATTATTTGCGATATTACTTTTATTTAAAAGATTAGAAATCTGAAAAGATAAAGTCTTGTAAAGGCTTTGAAAAGAACTTAGATCAGCGATTTGGCTAATTTGCCTAATATCTCTTTCTATATAAGTGCTGATATAATCAGCAAACCATTGATAGCGCATATCTCCACTTAATTCATAAATCTTTGGGAAACCACCATAGAGAATAAAGTTTGTCGAACCAGAAAGAATAAACTTAATATTAGTACCTGAATCAACTCTAGCTTTTATTGCATCAAAGAGATTAGGAGCTTTTTGAGCTTCATCTATCGCTATATTTTTTTTAATTTCCCTAACAAATAGCTGTGGATCTGATTTTATCTGCTCTAAGATATCACGGTTGTCTAAGTTTATACCAAAAGTAGATATTTTTGGGAGTCCAGTACTAAAAATATCTACTTGCAAGCATAGTAAAATCACTTAATTTTTGAATACTTACAAGTATTTTAGCTATATTCAAAATATGAAAGATTCAGTACCGAAACATGTTGAAATACTTTCCTCTTTTCTTCTAATCGCCTCAGTAGCTTTAATGAGCCCGCTTGCAATAATGTGGAAAGAAGGTATACTAATTAATAGGAATGAATTTGCGGCATGGCTTTTTTTCATCTTGGGTTTGTCACTTCTTTTATTCAATCTAGCTCACGCCATTTGGTATATAAATAATAGGAAAAAATAAAAATGATAGAAATGTCAGAACAGCTTAAAGACATTATAGGGGGAACAATAGTCTTTGGAGGACTAGCATCCGTAGTGATCTTCGGATTCGCTTCATCTAGATGGTATCTAGATTATGTCGATCCAGGTTTTAAAAGAGATGATTACGACCCAAATCAAAAAGATTTACAGGTAGAGTAATCTCAAGAGACCAAGTGGTCTCTTAAATCAAAGATTTCAATGTCTCAGTATATTCATAATGAGTCATATCAAATCTAACTGGGGTAATGGAAACTTTGTTTTCTTTAACTGCGTACCCATCAGTTCCAGGAACTTCTTTATCTTCCACAGGATCCCCAGCCAGCCAGTAATAACTTCTACCGCGTGGATCTACTCTCTCTTCGAAATTCTCTTTATAAGCTCGGTTCCCTAAAATCGTTACCTCATCTCCCTGGTATTCCTCTCTAGAAACTGGGGGAAAGTTAATATTTAAAAATGTTCTAGCTGGTAAATGCTTAAATGCATCTTCTTTTTTTATAAAGTCTCTCACCCACTCAGCGGCTGGCGTAAATTCCTTAGAACTATAACTATATAAACTAGTAGCAATGGCTGGATATCCCATAAGCATAGCTTCCATAGCAGCTGATACAGTCCCTGAATAAAGAACATCAATCCCTAAATTAGGACCATGGTTAATACCAGAAAGCACTAAATCAAATTTAATATCTTTAAAAACTTGCCTAAGAGCAATTTTCACACAGTCAGCTGGTGTACCAGAAGTTACACAACCATCAGTAATATTTTCAATCCATGGAACTCTTTTAGTGAGTGGACTTACCATTAAAGGTTTATTTAAACCCATAGAATGACCAGTAGCGCTTCGCTCTCTATCCGGAGCACAGACATAGACTTCATGCTCTTTACCTACTACTGAAGCTAAAGTTCTTATACCTTCAGCAAAAATGCTATCGTCGTTTGCTATTAAAATCTTCACTTGATTGTATTATACCCTGGATAGTGATACTAACCAACAGTAGCTAATTGTGAACCTTTCATCCATCTTTGAGAATACTTTCCGAATAGATATCCACCTTTCTCTGCAACACCACCAGTCGCTTGATCAGCTTTCTTCAAAGCATCTTTTCCTGCATCCTCTAAAGCCTCTCTCGCTTCTTCACCAGCAACTCTCATATTCAACTGTTGTTTCTTTTTCAAATCAAATAACTGAGATGGAGTTAAGTCTTTTGGTACTTCCTCAAAAGCTTCATACTTAATATTAGCTCCCTTAAACTTTGACCAATATTGATGGCTACTACCTTTAGATACGATATCATTGCTAAACACTCTGCTTAAAGTCGAATCACCTGCAAGCTCTTTTGAAAGCCTCTTACTTAATTCTTGTTTATATAAAGCAGGATTTTTAGCTTTATCTGCTCTCTTAACGAACTGTTCAATACTCAATTCCTGCCCTTTAAACTTAATTTTTGCATCTTTAAACTGACTCCATAAATTATGTCCAGTTCCTTGATCTAAAATATCATCGGCTAAAGTATTTCTTAAATTACCAGCAGAATTTCCTCTAAACCATTTAGAAACTCCGTCTTTAACGAAAGGTCCTTTGTATCCTTGATCTAATACACTTTCTAAACTTCCAGACTTAAATTTCAACTCTTTTACTGTTACTTTAGTTTTACCATTCCAGTTTTTAAACCCTGCATCTTTGCCTGCGACTAAATCATCCAATGATGCTTTAGAACCAGTTTTCTTAATATATTCTTTTGCAGAAGTAGTTAAAGCATCATCAACTAAACCAACATTAGTTTTAGCCGTTAATATTTTATTTGTAGCTTTACCGACTGTATTTAATTGTTTAAAAGCTCCTATTAAAGGTAAAGCCGAGGTAGCGTAACCCATGGCACCTAATATATCACCGTCTTTAACAGCCTGCCCCATAGAAACTAAATGAAAAACTGTTTTAGCTGGATTGATAAACTCACAAACTAAACATCCTAAAGTACCACCTATAGAATTAGCACGCCCTAAAGCTTCAGCCGTTGCAGCTGTTCTTAAAAAATCTTTAATATTTTTAGTCCAATTAGTTGTCCCTAAATCAGCTCTTAATTCATCTGGTAAATCATTAGTTTCTAAAATCCCTGTATAGGTATCAAATCCGTTATCCATATGTTTTCCATATCTCCCACCAACTCCTAACATTTGTAATAAAGCATTCATTATTTAGTATTAACTCCTAATTTATTGAAAATCTTTTGATTTTGAACTTACTTGTTAATACAAAGCTTATAGCAAGCAAATTTGATGTACAAATTAATTGTAAAAAATTAGAGACGCTAGACCTTTTATGTATATACGTCAAAAAAAAGGATCACCTAATCTTATGGGTATAGACGCATATATGAAAATGGCAGGCTGGGGTCTAGGAGCAGGACTACACAGTGCAAAAAGCTTTATAAAAGGAACTTGGAAAGTGGGTAAAGTTGTTGTTAATCCTCGCGGAAGAACAGCTAAAGCCATGGGAGTTGATAAAAACATGGCTAATCTCATCCAGTGGGGCTGGATGGTACCTGCAGCAATGAGAGGCTTTGGTGTTATTAATGATGTAGACCAAGGAATAGATGTCGCAAAAAGTCAGGGTGGAGAAACCCAAACCACAAGTGAAAACTTTGATCAGGCTAAATTAAATGCAGCTTCGACCGTTTTATTATCAGCTTCAGCATTTCTAGGTCCTCTAGGAATACCCCTAAGGGTATTAGGGACAGCTGTAGGGCTAACTAGAGATAGTCACAATGAAATTATGAAAACAACCAATGGTGTTGGCTCACCAATAGATATCGGTATAGGAAATAAGAGATTATTCACCAGAATAAATGACGATGGAATGAGAGTATCTAGACTAGCTTCAGACTGGGAAATGCCTTGGCTGGGTGG
>CALBDR010000204.1 GCA_937927525.1 uncultured Candidatus Melainabacteria bacterium | reverse complement strand
CAAGAGGAACGGAATACACTGAAAAGATAAATCTATCTGGTTTGGATTTGAGGTCTGTAGATTTTAAATATTTAAATAAATTTATTCAGAGTAATATGAAAGGTGTAAACTTGATGGGAGTTTATATAGAAGATGCTCAGTTCAGGGGAGCTCAACTTGATGGGGCAGATTTGAGTTTAGCTGACTTACGTGATTCTAGCTTTATTAGATCTAAAGTTGGTCATGTTAAATTTGTTGAGACTGACCTTACAAATGCAAATTTCTATGGCGCAAAAGGTGAATTAGTTGATTTTACTAAGAGCTTTTTGGCAGGAGTAAACTTTAAAGAAGTTGAATTGAAAGAATCTCAATTTAATGGTGCTTTAGCTTTTAACACTAACTTTAGAGATGCTTTTCTTCTTGGAGCTAACTTCAGTCAGGCTAAACTTGCTAACGCAAATTTCAAGGGAGCTAATCTCACTGCTGTTGATTTTAGGGGAGCTGATTTAACAGGAGTTAATTTTGAGGAAGCTATTCTACACGGAGCAAACTTTAGAGGAGCAAATGTTTTAAATGCTAATTTTAGTCATGCTCAAGTACAAAAAGCTTTTTTAAAAGATGCCAAAGAGTTAACTATTGAACAGTTAGAAGCAGCTGATAAGTCTCATAGAGCTGCAAGTTTACCAGATTGGGTTAATAAGTCTAAGCTAAGCTGGAAGAAAAGGTTTTAACATTATTTTTAATGTGGTGTTGTATGTATCTTTCACCAAAATTCAATCTAGATGAAAGTTCAAAGTCATTATTCTGCCTATAAGAATACTCACGCACAAAAGCATCAAGATCATTCAATGGGAAATAGTTTTCATGCTTTCTGTTACGTGAAAAGTTACAAGAAGGGTTAGAGTTAAAATCAAATATTACTTGATTGCATCTTTCGGGGAACTCTACGACTGGATTTTTCGCATCAATCCCGAATACGATGAGATCATTTTCCGAGCATAGTTTGGCTATTTTAGGGGTTTTATAGCCATGTTTTTTTGAACGGATAAAGTTCATGCCATCTAATTCTTTCTTTGACTTAAAATATTCTATTTGTTGTGATGATGAACTTACTCTATGAATAAGAGTTATATCAGGTGCTGGAATTTTATTTTTCACCAAAGCTAAACCTGATTGAATTGCAGTACTACCTGACCCTAAAATGCAGACAGATCTAATCGGAGATATCAGTGATAAACTTCTAAAAGCTTTTTCAATAGCTATTTCACAGTAGGAAATGGGCTTTAGGTAAATCTCTTCATTGAAGAAGTTTCTAAGAATTTGAGCTTCTTTTAAAAGCTCCATACCGTATTCTTCTAAGGTACCTAGGCTAAGAGCTTGTTTGAAAGCTCCGTTGATCTGTAAGCATATCTCAGACTCTCCTACAAGTCCACTATTTAAGCCACAGTAAGTTCTTAGAAGTTGAAGTCTAGCTTCATTTTCAAGTAATAAAGACATCTCGAATTCTTTTTCGAGAAATCTAAATATTGAACTTTTAATTTTTTCAGCTCCAGTATCAAGATTATCGATATGGTCGTGAAGAAAAATGATAAATTCAAAGCGATTACAAGTAGAAATCAATGCTATTTCTTTAATTTCTTTATTTTCTTGTTTTAAATAATTTAAAAAAGCTTCATAATCATCGTGTGAAACTTTAATCTTGCTCAAGTCTCTAGCAGTACAATACCTAAGCTTAGAGGCAAGCGGGTTGCTTCTCTGATTAATTATTGATGTACCTAGGTATATTAAGTTTTTCAAGGTTACTAAATATTTGTATTTCTTATTTATATTATAAAATTAATTTAAAATTTTATCTTTATAAATTCACAAAGTTAAAAGCAAGCAAAAGCTAGATGATTCATATTTTCTCTATAAAGTGATGGTTAAGCATATCTCTTGCGAGCTTAGGGCCCCAGCTTCGCTGGGGCGCAGCAAGAGGTGTGATTAACCATCACTCCTTGATATATTCCTTACCAGCTAGGTTAAGCTCTTTAATTGTTTTTTGGGCAAAGCTTTTAGCTTCAAACTGGTTATTTGCGAAATTTATAATTTGGATTAAGTCTCTATGATTAATTTCATCGAAACGGTTTTTGATTTGAAGTTTATAACCTAAAGTATTTGCTTTTTCTTCTAGGCTTTCAATTTCTTCATCAGTAATGGAACTTAGTATTGAGTAGTCATAGATTAAGTTGTAAGCTACTGCTGCTTCTGCTTTCCTGTGTAAACCTTCACGGTAAAAAGCAAGTTTCCTTTGTGAGCAAGCAAAAAGTAAATCAAACAAATTCTCGTCTAGCAGTTGTAAGCTTATTCCCGAGTTTAAGTCACTTAGACAGCTACTTATACTTAGAAGTTCAACACGGTCATTTTCATAAACTTTACAGTTAAAGTTTATAAAGCCAGAATAGTTTAGCTTTAATTTCTTAAAGCCATCAATACATGGTTCTATAATTTTTTGACTAATTTTATCGATGATAATTGAGCTTAAAGTATCTTCTGAACTAAAAGCAGTCATTTCACTAAAAGAGAAGCTGAGTTTATTAAATTCATAATTATTTTTTATAGGAACTAAACTAAAAGCATTTTCACCGTCATAAATCACAGTAAAGCTTATATGCTCAGATTTAGAATATTCTTCAATAATTAGTCTTTTTGCACTATTGCAAAGATATAGTTTCGAGTAATATAGCTCGACAAAAGATCTGGCTTCTTCAAAGTTATCAGCTATGAATTGTTTATTTTCATATTCTCTTTCATATAAATTATCTGGTTGGATTAAAACTGGGTATTGAATATTCTGTAAATAAACCAGTGACATTTCCTTGCTTTCAAAGCTGGCATAGTTAGGGCTAGGAATTGAGTGAGAGTGAGTAAATTCTTTAAAGAAGAATTTTGAACTTTCTAGTCTAGAGCTTGCTTGATCTGGTCCAAATATATTTAAACCTAAGTCTTTAAACTTATCAACGATTCCTAATGCAAACAAACTTGGCTCACAAGGGATTGTGAGGCTAACTCTTCTTGCTAAAGCTATCTCTATAATTTTATCAATATCAAAATTAGGAATAATAATAGGCTCAATGTGATTGAAGATAGTCTCTTTATCAGTGACTGAAATGATTTCAAGTTCTTGAGTGTTTTTATCTATTAGTAATTTTGCAATGACATTACTTGCAAATGCGGAAGATCCTATTACTAAAACTTTTATTGAATCCATCTACTCAGATTCTCTCATGAACTTATCAATCCCTCAAGTCTTGAAAAAACTTGTCCTCTCTTTGAGCGTGGTGGTTAATAGTCGCTATTAAGTTATAGGACGGGAAAAGTAATTTTTTTTGTAAAATAGCTTTATCCGTTTTTTGATCTTTTAGGCTTTGATAAGAATCATTAAGGTTCTTATACTTTTGATTGATTTCGATATGGTCAGCTTTTATTTTATTGAAAAGATCTTTTAAGTTTTCAGGAACTAGATTGCTATCTATCTCAATATATATTTTATCTTCTTCATGAAAGTGTTTATCTAAGAGGTCTTTCGTGAAATTTAAAAGTTTTTTTAGTTCATCGAATAAATGCTTTGTGTTAATTTCTTTTTTATTATTACTAAGCTCTTTTAAGCGAATATCAAGTTCACTATAAAGTTCTTGATGTTCATTGTAGAAATCTTCAAAGATAGCTTTCATTTTTGTAAAACTCCAGTTAAGAGGTAACTTTTAAATATTATATAGCAACCTAAAAGGTTTAATATTGATCAATGGAAGCCCAATCAACGCTATTTTTAATTAATTGAACTTTGGAGGTTTACAATAACATGCTAAATTTATAAATATGGTCAGTGGTGCTGAAAACTTAAGTTTACTTGGTAATACCGAGACTGAATACCCTAAGTCACCAGAGGAAGCAAAGCTCGAGGTGATACCTAACTTATGGACTGAGAATGACTATGTGGTTAATTTAGATTGCCATGAATTTACTTGTTTGTGTCCTAAGACAGCTCAGCCTGATTTTGCTCAGATTGAGATTGCATATGTACCTAAAGATTTTTTAGTTGAAAGTAAGGCTTTGAAACTTTACCTTTTCTCATACCGTAACCAAGGTATTTTTCATGAATTTGTTACTAATAAAATTGCAAACGATTTACAGGAATTACTTCAGGCAAAGGTTTTAATCGTGAAAGGTAAGTTTATGCCTCGTGGTGGCATTGCTATAAAGCCTTTAGTTATTCTAGGGGACAGGGCTTTAGCAAAGGAATTTAAACTAATATGAGTTTAGTTAAAGATAAATTTTTAATTGTCTTTTCTGGTGGACAAGATAGTACTACTTGTCTTCATTGGGTGCTAAATTATTTTAAAAAAGAAAACCCTGATATTAACAGGAAAGATTATAAAAACTATATCAAACTAGTTACTTTTAACTATGGTCAGAGGCATGATATTGAACTTGAGGCAGCTAAAAAAATTGCTGAGCTTGCTGATTTAGACTTCGACTTAGTCGATATTCCTAATGTTTTACGTGGGGCAAACTCTCTTACTGATACTTCAGTAAGCCTTCCTCAAAATGAATCTCTTAGTGAGTTTAAGCCTGGTCTTGCAAGCACATTTGTGCCTGGTAGAAATCTATTGTTTTTAACTATTGCAGCAAATATAGCTTATAGTTATGGAGTTAACAAAATTGTTACAGGAGTCTGTGAGACAGACTTTGCAGGATATTATGATTGTCGCCAAGATTTTATAAAAGCAATGGAATTAACAATTAATCAGGCTTTGTTTGGTAGAAATACTGGAATGGAAGTTCTCACTCCTCTCATGTATTTAACTAAGGCAGACACTGTTAGCCTTGCAAAAGATTTAGGTGAAGAATGCTTAAAAGCTTTAGCATACTCACATACTTGTTACCAAGGTGTTTTTCCACCCTGTGCTAAGTGTCACGCCTGTCATTTACGAGCTGAAGGTTTTCAAGAGGCTAAGTTAGATGATCCACTTTTAATAAGAGCTATTAAAGGAGAATACAGAAGTGAACTTACTAGTAAATAAGGTTTATGATAAATCCCAGATTTTTGAAACAGTTCAAGGAGAGGGAGTACACTCTGGGGTTCCTAGCTTTTTTATTAGGCTTCAAGGATGTAATGTCAGATGCTTTTTCTGTGATGAAAAATCTACCTGGAAACATGGTGGTGAGTTTGCTTCTGAGATTGAAATTAAAGAGATCTTAAATTTTTTCCATGAAAAAAATCCGAATTTAAAAAGAGTGGTTATTACTGGTGGTGAGCCAACTGAGCAAAATTTAGTACCTTTAATAAAAGCTTTAGTGAATAAAGGTTTTTCTGTCGCAATTGAGACAGCTGCTACAGGAGACTATTTACAAGATATTTTTGAATTGAAGCACGAGCTTGGTTCTGAAAAACTATGGATTACTTTTAGCCCTAAAGAAGTTTATAGTGAAAATGGTAAACCTTTTTCTCATAAGATTTGGGAGCTTGCTGATGAATTGAAATTTGTTTTTGCAAGTGAAAAGGCTGCTAAGTATTTATTAGAAGTTATTTTCAAAGAACTTGATATTGTAAAATCTAAGATGCCAGTTTTTTTAGTTCCTGATTGGAATAATAAAGCTAAGTACCAGGAAGAGATTCTTAATATACTTAAAATATATCCATCTAGATGCAGAATTGGGATTCAAGCCCATAAATTCTTGGGATTGTTATAGTAAAGCCCCAAAGTTTTCCTAATAATAAGGTGATAAAAATCTTGCTTTCGGGGCAGCAGCCAGTTCGGACAAAAATATAATTTCAATGAATTGAAATTATTCCAAAGCTCAAACCGATAAGCAAGCTTCATATCACACTTATTATTAGGAAATCCCCGAGGTTCAATATTGGTCAATGGAAGCCCAAGCACTGCTAATTTTAATTTTTTGAGTATCGACTAGCAGTTCTCTAGAACTGCATTATAATAGAACGATCTTAAATTAAAATTAGCAGTGCTTGGGATTGATTTTATTCGTTGAACTTTGGGGCTTTACTATATAATTATCTTATGAAAAAATTTTTGATTTATTCTTTGAGCTTCGCTTTATTAAGTTCTTCTTCAATAAGTATATCTGCTAAAGATGAGTTTTTCGATGCATCTACAATGATGATGAAAGCCAGTGAAAAAGATGAATTTAATGTAGATAAAGAAGAGCATTTAACTAATACTCCAGTAGATTTTCGTGATATCTCTGATTTTGCAGCTGCGCCTTTTAAATTAGATACCTCTACAGCTCAGATTCCAGTTACTGCTAGGCTAAGAATTAAAGTAGAAGACTCAATTTCAGCAAAAAGCGCTGACTTAGGTGATGATTTTAAAGCTAGAGTCATGGAAGACTTCTATTTAGAAGAAGAAAATTTTAAGAAATTAATAGTACCTAAGAATTCTTGGATTCGAGGGAAAGTTTCATATATAAAAAGACCACGTTTTTTAAGTAGATCTGGCAAGCTAGAAATTAATTTAGACATGCTTATGACTCCACAAGGAGATTATGTTCCTCTAGACGCTAAATTAAGTTTCGTCGAAGGTGTCGTAAATGAACAAGGTTTACTTGATCCACAGACAGGTTTTAGTGATAAAGCTGTTGAGCCTACAGAAGCACTTTTAAGTACTAATACTGGTAAAGCTGTATCTATTGCAACTTTAGGCTTGCCTGTTGCTGGTTCATTAATAGGTGGCAGCGTGGTAGCACTATTTTCTAAAGGTGATTCAGCTACGGTAGAAAAAGGACAAGAATTGCAGATTATTATTACTAAAAATATTGATTTAGCGATGTAATCAACTGCCTGTATATACAAACTTAACTGAAACATAAGCAATCTTCGCTAGAACTATATTAGGAAGTGAAAAAACTTTCTGATTAGGTATATGGGAACTTTCGAGTAATGGCAAGGATAGATACTAATTATATAGATCCAAGTATTTATTCAAATACTAGAGCTGTTGTTGCAAATCCAGTTACTCCTGGAATAAATCCTAGCGTAGAAACTCCTAGTTTTAATACAAGTTATGGTGGAACTGTACCGCAATATTCTGGATTAGGCTCAGGTCAAACTTTTACTGGGGCACCATCTACTGACCCATGGGGAAACCAAGGTGCCTATATGATTAATGGTGCTCATGAACTTACGAACCTAGCAGTTAATCAACGGCAATATCAATCTCCTCAAGTCCAAGAGGCAGTTAGTAAGACTATCGATAAATCATATTTATCACTTCCTTCTGTTGATGAAATAGTAGAAGATGCTGTTCAAGAGATTATTGTTGCTACTGGAGTCAGTGAAGATGAAGCTAGGAAAATAGTTGAAGGTAATGGTACTAAAGAAAATCCTGGCTTAAGAGGTATGCTTAAAGCTGTAGACCCTAGTACCGGTTTAACGAGGTATGATCAAATGTTACTTTCACATGGAAGAGATATTGCAGATGCAATTAATAACCAGGTAGCTGGAAATCAAACCTCAAAGCAAACTAATGAAATTATTCAAGCTAGTAAACATAGACTCACTAGTGCTATTAATGCTATGAAATCAGCATATCTCGCTTCTGGAGAAACTAAAGCAGCCTATGAACAGTATAGAACAGCTAGGGAAGCTATTGAGACTTCTATCGCAGCTTCTGTGGATGACCCAGATAGTGTTGAAACACTCGAAACAGTTTCACAAGGTAAGCAAATTGCTAATATGCTTGCTCAAAATGAAATTGGCGCAACGGATTCAATTGGATATTTAACTGACATTGGTGCTAATGAACTTGGACCAGGTGCTGGAGCTGAAGAAATAGGTTAGCAGCAAAATTCTCTTAATTGGTATTAACGATAATCTAAACTTAACCTTTTAAGGTTATATCTTTTCTATAGGAGCGCAAACCATGGAAATAAATAAAGATTTAGATTATTACAAAAATTATTTACAAGAAGTAAATAAGATGTACGAGGAAAATATTCTTGGTACTAAAAATTTCAGATATACTGAACAGGCAGAAATTTCACCAATTATGTACAACGAAGTAGATGATGGTGTCGATGCATTTGGAGAGTTTATTAGTGATGAAACTAATTACTATAAATATAATAATGACGTTGAAACATCAATGGAAGTTATTCTTGATATTGGTGAATTAAATAATTACGTAAATAATTTCATAGACCAATCAAAAGACAATATTAATAATGTTAATGAAGAAATTAATAATTTCATGATCCAGATAGTAGGTATCCCTGCTGATGATGACCCTTGGGCATTAGCTGTAAATACTGATTTTTATCCTGATTTTGAAAAGCTTAAGTATCTAGGAGAGAGCTCTGAAGAGGTTGAAAATACTTACAAAAACATGATTAAAGAATATGAAGAGAATCAAGTTTCATTAGCTATCTTTAATAAAGAACAAGCATTTTTAAATGATTTAGGTATAGAAGATACATACAATAATTTAGGTGCACAGGAAAAAGAACTATTCTTAGAGATTTTAAATTCCTATGATGACTTAGTTGTTAACTATCAGTCGGTTGCTCAGAATGAGAATATTCAAGATGTTGATGTCAATTTAGAAGAGGGGAAAATAGGTGGAGCTTTCTCTAAAACTAATGTTGCAGCTATGAAGCTTAATAAAGCAAAAGAGATGCTAACTAAGTTATCTGAAGGAATGTCTGCTGAGGATATGAAAGCATATGAAAAAACTTTTGATTATGAAATTGAATTTAATGAGCAACTTTCAGATGCTGTAGCTCAGTATGGTGTAGGTTCAGATGAAGCTAATATTCTTAGTGCTAAGGCAGAAGCTTCTAGAAGAGCTAGAGAGTTTGTCGAATCAGTTCATACGATGAAAACTTCTTCAGATAACTTGGATCAAGCAGTCGTTGCAGCTTGGGAGGAGGATGGCTTTAACCCTCTAGGTGCAGCGATTATTGAAGATATGGAAACCGATATTCTTCAAGCTAGTACTATTGCTGACGTAAAAGATCTTTACCTTAACGATGATTCTAAGTATGCACTTGCAAAAGAAGAAGTTACTTCTATGAAGGAAAAAGCTTTGGCAATAACAAACTTTGATCGTGATGCAAAGGTTGAAACTACCGAGATTGCTGCATTATTAACTACTGCACATCAAAACGGTGGAGAGATTGATGGTATAGATATTGATGTCATAAAAGCTGCATTGGAAGCGAATGGTGTAGCAGCTGAGACGGTCGAGACTGTTGAAAATACACTCCAAGAAATTGGTGGTGAGGACATGACTATCAGTTTCGATGAAGCTTTAGATTTTTATAAAGACATGTCTACCAATGTTGGTTGGGGGACATTTAAGGCTAAGCTTGAAGTTTTAGCTGTAGCAAAAATTGACGAAGATGAGAATCCAAAATTATTTACTAAGATTGGAGATGAAACTTTCTTTACAGGCAACTATGAAGATGAGGATAAGGCTGTTTTATCTCAATTCTTAGCTAGTAATGGTAGGTATGTTCATACCGTAGAAGATAAATTCGAAGCTTTAGATGATTATCATAATAATGCTGGAGATACCCGTCAACAGAGAAAAGATTGGAGAGAGTATCGTTACAGTAATTGGGCTTCAAATCATGCTGCTGGGGATATAAATCAAGATATCTCATTGGCTTGGCACCATAAGGCTGGTAATTCTAATGTTTCAGGCATGCTTGAAGAAATGAAAGATTTAACCCAAAGTAGAACTGACTTGATGACTGATATTATGGAAGTTGGTGACAGAGTAAGAGGCTCTAATTGGTGGAATGATCTTTCTTTATCTTATTTTGAAAATATTAGAAATGAATCTAATGTTTTTCTTGTAGGTTTACGTGGTGGTGATGAGAATAAGCTCAACTTAATGGATATGATAGGTGAAGCAATTCAGATGACATATGCAGATAGGGGTAACTACATCAGAGATTACATTGATGTGGATATTGCCAATGCTACCGATAATGTTTCAGGAAATAGTAAAGTTGACTCAGTTCACTTTGAAGATAATTTTAACAGTGATGATAATGATAACTTCACTACTGCAGAGCTTTCAAATAGTGATTATGCATTGTTTCATCAATCTAATCAACAATATCACGCAATGTGGGGTTTAAGAACTGCTTTGTTTCATGATGTTAACAATAATGAATTTAAAGGTGGTGAAAGTCAAATGACTGATGCTGAAGCTAAGTTCATAGAAAAACAATTCCATGAAATGATGGATATTGGTGATCAGATGGAAGCATATCTCTATAATAATGGAGACTTGCTCCATGCTGATGCTAAAAATACTGATGAGTATCGTGAAATGGAAGAGCAGTGGTTCTTGAAAATGGAATCTATGATGGCAGTTATTCAAAATGATGAAGCTACAGAAAAAGTTGTTGCAAACTTAGGCGGTTTTAATGATGATGGTTCTTTGAATGCAGATGCTGTGGAAGATGTTTTAAATGCTTTCCATGAGAATTATGGTCAAGAAGGTGAAGATCTAAATCTAGACTTTAATTCCGATGGAGTTGTTGATACTGATGATTACGATGTAATGATGAAAATTGTTGGTGATAAAAGAGATGAATCTGGCTTCGATGCAGTTTTAGTAAATGATGCTATGAACTTAGGTAAAACAGCAATGTATAGTTCACTTGCTAAGGGATCTAATGTTAGTGATAATGATAAGCTGCTTTATGAGTCATTAGAATTCTTTTTTGCTGAACAAAGTGAAGCTAATGAAACTATGATTAACAGTATTAAAGAACACGGCTTCGCTTCAGCAGAAGCTGAACAAAGATTTATTGAACTAGCAAATCAGTTAGATCAAGCGAATGAGGCTGTGGAGCTTAAGTTAAGAGAAAGTATTTCTACTGATGATGAAATTAGTTTAGATGGTGAACTTAAAGAAGCCGCTGTAAGGATCAGCAATGAAATGATGATGCTTTCCTTAGGATTTAGTGTTGAAGATAGTGATGAACTTGCAGGCTTACTCGGTGCTGATAGCAAATTGACCGATGAAATTTCAGATAATTCACTTGGTTTAATAAGTGAAGTATCTGCTCTTGCTAAATCGGGTGCCATGAACGACGGTTTAAAAGTTAGACTAATTTCTGGTATCCTAACTGAGAATAGTGAAGATTTCGTCAGTGATGGTATTACTCAAGTAATGCAAAATGCATTTGATGATTTTGTTAACTTTAATGGAGACAATAATGATGGGGTTTCTTCTTCTTATTATGATTCAATGATTCAATTATATGAAATGCTTATTGATAATGAAAACTCTAAAGACGAGCCTAATGAATCTCTAATTAGTAACTTTGAAAGTGCAATGGAGTCATTTGTAAACGCTAAGAATAGTTTATAAATCAATATCAGTCTATAATATTTGAATGATGAAGAGATATTTCTTGGCTATAGATCAAGGCACTTCTAGTTCTAGAGCGATTTTATATAATGAAAAACTAGAGACTTTAAAGTCTCATCAGATTGAGGTTTCACAAAGTTATCCCCATTCATCATGGGTTGAACAATGTCCAGAGGAATTATTTGAAGCACAGTTTGCTTGTATAGAAAAGGTTTTAGAAGGTCTTGATAATTCTGCTGAGGTTTATGCAGGTATAACTAATCAACGTGAAACAAGTATAATCTGGAACAAAAATACATCTAAGTCTTTATACCCTGCGATAGTCTGGCAAGATATGAGAACTACTGATTTTTGTGAAGAGCTTGCAGACAAAGGTATAGCCGAAACTGTAAGAAATAAAACAGGTTTAGTATTAGATGCTTATTTTTCTGCGACTAAAATCTCATGGATTTTAAATTCGAAGCCAGAAATTCGTGAAGCAGCAGAAGCTGGTGATTTACTTTTCGGAACAGTTGATACTTGGTTGATGTGGAAATTATCTAATGGTGAGAAACATCTGACAGACCATTCTAATGCAGCTAGAACTATGTTATTTAACATTCATGATCTGGATTGGGATAAAGAGCTTCTAGATATCTTTAATATTCCTGTTTCACTTCTAGCAGAATTGAAAACATCTCAAGATGAGTATTTAGAGTTTGAAGTTCAAGGTAAAAAAATAAAATTAGTTTCTGTGGCGGGTGATCAAAACGCATCTCTATTTGGACATACTTGCTATAAAAAGGGAGAAGCTAAAAATACTTATGGTACTGGTTGTTTTCTTTTAGCTAATACTGGTGAAGAGATTGTTGAATCTAAGCATGGTTTACTTTCAACAGTAGCTTTTAGTCTCAAAGATAAAAAAGTTTTTTATGCCTTAGAGGGAAGTATTTTTATAGCTGGATCAGCTTTAAATTGGCTAAAAAATAAAATGCAAGTATTAGAAGATATTAAAGAATCTTCAGCTATAGCTGAAAGTGTTTCTGAAGAGGAGATGGAGAATTTATACTTTGTCCCTGCTTTTTCAGGCTTAGGGTCTCCATACTGGGATATGTACGCTCGTGGAACCATCATAGGTTTGAACTTAGATACAGGTAAGAATCATTTAATTAGAGCGACGCTAGAATCTTTAGCTTACCAGACTAAAGATGTTTCTAGTTCTATGGAGAATGACATGCTCTGCAAATTAAAGTCATTAAGTGTAGATGGTGGTGGATCAAAAAATGATTTCATGCTTAAGTTTTTAGCTGGAATATTAGGGATTGATGTTCTTAGACAAGATAACGTTGAGCTTACTGCTTTTGGGATAGCTGCTATGGCAGCTAATTTCATAGATCTATATAGCTTAGATGAATTGGTTAATATGAATAAAAATTCTGAACAGTTTAGTGTTAACTACGATGAGTCTAAAAAAGAAAAGCTATATAATGGTTGGAAGAAAGCCGTTAACTATAGTAAAGGTTGGCTGAAGAATTAAAATGATTGATAGAAGTGAAATAATAGCTAGGATTAAAAA
>CALBDR010000203.1 GCA_937927525.1 uncultured Candidatus Melainabacteria bacterium | reverse complement strand
CCTAGCATTAACCAAAACGAAAATCTAACCCCTATGTTTTTTACTGGGGGTAACGGAAACAGAACAAGTCCCCCAGATAATAACTCATCAAACAATAGTCAGACACCATTAACTGCTGGAATGGAAATTCCTAATAGTCAAGAAATCCTCCAAGGATATACAGCTGGGAAAAATGGATCTACTCCAGTAAGCCAAAGTTTAACTGAAAAAAGTAGATCTAACGGACGAGCTCTTGCAAGTACCGATTAAAAGTATGCAAGCTTAACTATTTATCTCAATCAAAAGTTTTTCAGCTATAATTTTTAATTATGTCAAACCTGAATATCCAAATTAAAAAGCTACACCCAGAAGTACAAACACCATTTTATGCTACTGCTGGCTCAGCTGGATTCGACTTAAGAGCTTTCTTTATGGACTCTAGTTCAGTTACTATTCCTGCCGGAAAAAGAGCTAAAATTCCTACTGGAATTCAAATGGTTTTACCTGAAGGTTTTGAATTACAAATCCGCCCAAGATCGGGTTTAGCTTTTAAACATGGTATTTCTCTAACTAACACCCCTGGAACCATAGACTGTGACTACCGTGGTGAGATTCAAATTCTAATGATTAACCATGGTGAAGAAGACTTCACTATCGAACATGGAGATAGAATTGCGCAAGCTGTACTTGCACCTATCTTTCAAGCTAGCTTTGAAGAAATTACTGAACTACCCTCAGAAGAAAATAATGAAAGATTAGCTGGTGGCTTCGGGAGTAGTGGGGTTAAGTAAAGACCTTCAAAATATTAACTGTAAACTTCTTTAACTTTTGATGATTTATTATCATTAGAATCATTCAAAGAAATCTAAAACAAAGATAAAAAAATAAGAATAGAAACAAAAAAAAATTATCCTCCCATGAAAACCTCAGTATTATAAAGGTTTTTTAAAGTTCAACATTTTCCTCAAATTTACATAAAACTTTACAAAAACAAAGTTTAGATATACATTAATGGAATGGCGATCAACGTTCGCTTCCAAAACCTTTCATACGCCAATCACGAAATTTTAAAAACATTCAATTCCGCGAGTGCAGAGAAAGCTCTAGAAGCCTACCAACCGTTAACCGAAAAACAAAGAAAACTTAGAAAACTGAGAGCTCTTCAGTTATTAAAGAAAAGCTCTAATTCTGGGTCCCTATCTGACATCAGTTTAGATGATAGTAGCCTTGTGGCTGCTTTGAAGAGTGCTGAGGGCGCAACATTACAAGCAATGTTGAATTTACTTTCAGCAAAAATGATCGAACAGAACAAACTTTTAATTACAAAAAAAACAGAAGAAGTTAAAGTTAAAGAAGAGGAAGAAAGAAAAGCTAAACTTGAAGCTGAAAAAAGAGCTTGGATAGAAGAGCAAGCGAGACTTTCTGAAGAAGAGGAAGAAGAGGAAGAAGAAGATAAAACTTTAATCGAAGAGCTTATTGAAACTGTAGTTAATAAGTTTGAAGATCTCAAGAAATACACTCTAGAAGCTTATCAGAATACTTTAGACTTCTTTACTTTAAAACGTTTAAAACAGTTCTACGATGATGCGATTGAATTCATGAAAGACTTTTTATATAGACAACCACTTGAATATCTTCAAAATGAGCTTATAGAACCAATCTTAGAGATTCCTAATAAAATCCAGAACCATATAGAAACTAATGTCAGAGAATCGATCAATACATATAAGCGAATGGGAATTCCGACTTCGCTCAACTTCATCTCACCGACCATATTCTCACAAAAAGAACTTAAATTTGTTCTTGAGAAATCAATCAGTGGCACTAACCTAGATATCAGGAAGCAAGTCAGAACGAAGAAACAAACTGAAGCGAAGAAAATTTTAGATATGGCGAATAAACTTAAGAAGAAAAAGTTTATTAATAAAAATCAAGCTATAGCTAGTTTACATAAGTAGATTTTATAACGGTTTTTATAGTAAGATAGTATCTCGATATGAGTACTACAGCAGAAAATAATAGTCCTACACGTTCATTTGAAGCAGAAGTAAAACAAGTCTTAGACTTAGTAATTCATTCTCTTTATTCTAATAAAGAGATCTTCCTAAGAGAACTTATCTCTAATTCCTCTGATGCACTTGATAAATTAAGATTTAATGCCATCAGTAATAAAGAACTTATCGCAGAGAACGAAGAACTAAACATAAAATTATTTATTGACGCTGAATCTAAGCGTTTAATCATCCGTGATAATGGTATCGGCATGAATGAAGAAGACCTAGTGAATAACTTAGGAACTATCGCAAAGTCAGGTACTAAAGAGTTTTTAAACCTTATTAAAGAGAAAAATGAAAACCCTGAATTTAGTGAATCTTTAATCGGTCAGTTCGGTGTAGGTTTTTACTCTGCATTCATCGTTGCAGATCAGGTTACAGTTTTAACGAAAAAAGCTGGTGAAGAAAAAACGATGTTCTGGCAATCAAATGCTGAAGGAACTTATACTGTTCGAGAAGCAAATGAAGCAGATTTTACTGAATTTAAAACTGAAAATGAAGCTGAATTAAAGCAGGGAACTAAAATTATCTTGGATCTTAAAACAGACGAAGAGTTTAAAACTTTTCTTCAAGACTACCAAATCCGCTCTATAGTTAAGAAATACTCTGACTTTATCGAATACCCTATTAAGCTAAGATCTACTAACCCTGAAATTGAATCGGCGAACTATAGACTCGAAACTATTAAATCTCAGCTAGAGAAAGCTGAGGATAATGAAAAGAAAGAAGAGCTAATTAAAGAGCAGACTGATTTAGAAGAGAAGATAAAAGAAGAACCAGAATTTGTTTTCGAAACTTTAAACTCTCAAAAAGCGATCTGGACTAAAAATAAATCCGATATTACGAATGAAGAATACCAAGACTTCTATAAACACATAAGCCACGACTATAACAACCCTCTAACCCACATTCACTATAGAGCAGAGGGAACTAATGAGTTTACAGCTTTACTTTATATCCCAGAAAAAGCACCTTTCGATTTATTTATGCAAGAAAACATTAAAAGTTTACAGCTGTATATAAATAAAGTTTTCATCACTAATGAAAGTGACTTACTAGTTCCTAAATACCTTAGATTTATTAAAGGTGTGGTAGATGCTAGTGATCTTCCCTTAAATGTATCCCGTGAATTACTTCAAGAAAACGCTAAAGTAACGAACATTAAGAAAAACATCACGAAAAAAGTTCTTAAAACACTAAAAGACGTATTACAGAAAAATCGTGAACAGTACGACGCATTCTTTAAAGAATTAGGAAAAGTCCTAAAAGAAGGAGTTCATTTCGATCACGCTAATCAAGAGCAAATCTTAGAATTACTTACTTATGAATCTAGCCTAGAAGCAGCTGAGAAAACTAAAACTTTAGATGAATATATTGAAAAGCTTGATGCTAGATCAGATTTACCAGAAGAAACTCGTAAGAATATATACGTAATCACAGGTGAATCTCGCTCAGAATTAGAATCTTCACCATATTTAGAAGCTTTCAAAGCTAAAGATATAGAAGTATTACTAATGACAGATGCTGTTGACGAGTGGGTAATCATGTCTGCACCTCAGTATAAAGGTAAAACTTTTAAAGCTATCAACAAAGGTAAAGTTGATTTAGGTGAAAATGAAGAAGAAAAAGCTGAAAAAGAGAAAAAAGTCGAAGAGTATAAAGACTTAGTTTCTAAAATTCAGTCACATCTTGATGAAAATATCGGTGAAGTAAGATTTACGGACAGACTCGTAAATACACTTGCATGCTTAGTTGTAAATGATCATGACATCAGTGCAAACCTAGAAAAAATCTATAAAAATGCTCAACAAGACATGAATTTACCTAAAGCTAAAAGAATCTTAGAATTAAATCCCGAGCATAGAGTTGTAGAAAAATTAAATTCTGAATTTAAAGAAAACCCAGAAAGCCAGTTAATAAAAGACTATTCAGAGTTAATTTACTTCCAGGCTCTATTACTTGAAGGATCTAAAATTACTAATCTAAATAGGTACAACGAATTAGTAACTAAATTAATGTAAAAAATTTTCTGTTTCATAACCTTTGCTTAACTTATCTCTCCAATATATAATCTGTGAGAAAAAGATAAACAAACGAAATCAACGTGTGGGGGGGAATAAAACATGATGACAAACGTAAACAACAACCGGTCTAAACTTTTTGTAAACGACGATGGAAATAACATGGAAGAACAGAAAGATATACTAGCAGCAAGAGCAAAAAAAGAAGTCAAGCCAGCATATGACTTAAGAATAGCTCTTTTCAGAAAAGTTAAGTTAGAGCTTGACGCTGCATAAAGACTGATAAACAATTTAATATTAGTAAATCTTTCTAAAGCTAAGTATAGATCGAAATACTTTAAAAGATTTTACTTAAGCCCTTCGTGTTTCCATGAGGGGCTTTCTTTTTATATAGAAAGCCACACAATAAACAAAAAATACAATTTTTTGTTGCCCACTTACTCACCCAGTTCACAATCTTTCATTCGTTCTCACACACTAATGACAGAGCAACAATCTTTTCCACAACCCACCAAAAAAAAACGAGTAGCTTAACGTACTCGTTTTTTTTTATATAATATTGTTATTGCCTGAATCTATCGACAATCAATTAAAATACATAAATCAAGAACCAGGGGTTTACCTTTTCTATGATAAAGATGATCGCATCATCTATATAGGTAAAGCTAAAAAACTTAAAAATCGTGTACAGTCGTATTGGAATGAATCGAATTGGTCAAGCAGACCTAAACTCCGCTTCTTAGTTCCTAAAGTAGTAAAAATAGAAACAATAGTTACTAAAAGTGAAAAAGAAGCTTTAATCCTAGAAGCAAATTTGGTTTTCAAACACCAACCGAAATACAATGTATTACTAAAAGACAATAAAACTTTTCCATGGCTAGTCATTACCTATGAAGAAAATTATCCGAGATTACTTCCAGTAAGGGATATAAAAAAATTTAAAAGCCGTAAAAACTCTAAGAATAAATTTTTTGGTCCCTACACCAATGCTGGCGCAATGTATGAAAATTTAAATCTAGTAAATGAACTGTTCCCACTTAGGAAGAAAAAAATTCCACCATTTAAAAACCGTCCCTGCCTTAACTACGATCTAGGTAAATGCTTGGGTCCATGCCAAAAACTTGTTACTGAAGAAGAGTATGCTGCCATGATCAATCAAGTTGAAATGCTTTTAAAAGGTGAACACGATAATTTAAAAAACATTCTAGAAACAGAGATGTATCGCGCCAGTGATGAAATGAACTATGAAAAAGCCGCGAAGCTGCGAGATCAAATAAAAGCCCTAGATACATTCAATGAAGTTCAAAACGTAATCTCTGAAGACTATAGATTAAGCCAAGACGTCTTTGCAATGGCTTACGATAATGAAAGCACTAGCTCAGACTTAGCTTGTTTACAGATATTCAAAATCCGTGATGGGAAAATGGTTAACCGTGAAAGTCATGAAATTAGCTTCATAGAAGAAACTGAAGAAGAAGAAGTTTTTGAATCAGCTTTCATCCAATACTACACCCAAGTTGCCGATAGTGAAATACCTAAAGAAATCCTTCTCAGTAAAGATTTAGAAGCCAGTAGTGATGAGGCAAAAATTAGTGATTATGAAAACTGGCTCAGTGAAAGGAAAGATTCTGCCGTAAAGATATTAGTTCCCAAGCGTGGTGAAAAATATGCCCAAATCAATCTAGCTAAAAGAAATGCACGTTTAATGATTCATAAAATGAAAATCGAAAAACTAGAAGATGAATCACGTAATATTAATACTGCACTTGAAAACCTACAGAAAGAATTAGGTTTAAAATCTTTTCCCAACAGAGTTGAGTGCTTTGACATTTCTCATATTCAAGGTACTAATGTCGTAGCCAGCATGGTTTGCTTTATAGAAGGTCTTCCTGAGAAGAGTGAATATAAGCGTTTCAAAATTAGCATCGACCAAAACAATGACTTTGCTTCGATGCAAGAAGTGGTTCGCCGCCGTTACTCTAGACTCGCTAAAGAATTAGAGTCTGGAGATTTAGATACAAGTGATCCAAAGCACTCAGCTCCTGATCTAGTAATCATTGATGGTGGTAAAGGGCAGCTGAATGCTGCTGTTGAAATTATGCAAGAACTAAATCTAAAGCATATACAACTAGTAGGTCTTGCTAAAAAAGAAGAAGAGCTTTTCTTAGCAGGTGAATCACGCCCAGTGATTTTAGATAGACGCTCACCAGAACTTTTCTTTATTCAAAGAGTTAGGAATGAAGCGCATCGCTTTGCTATAGAATATCACCGTAAACTACGTGCAAAAAAAGCAAAGGAAAGTATCTTGGATACTGTTAAGGGACTTGGTCCTAAGAAAAAAGAGCTTCTACTTAAACACTTTAAGACCATAGGAAAAATTAAAGAAGCTTCTCTAAATGAGCTTGAAGCAATACCAGGAATTACTAAAGTTTTAGCAGAAGAAATTCATAAACTACTTATAGAACATGGATAAGTTATCATCCAAATAAAAATCTCCCTCTAACTTAAGAACTAGAGGGAGATAAGGGGTTTAAGGAATAATAGGATAATTTTCAAAATCGCGTGACTATGGCTCATAGAAAAGCTTCTATAAGCCATAGCCACAAAACCATTAAACAGCTTCGGCTTCTTCTGCTTCAAAAGTTTCTTCTTCTGGTGCAGCTGCTGTAACTTCAGCTTCAAGCTGTTTAAAAGCATCACCAACTCTTGATTTAATCTCATCAAAAATAGCAGGATTAGCTTTTAGAAACTCTAAAGAGTTTTCACGTCCTTGCGCTAAACGCTCTTCGTTATAACTATACCAAGCACCAGCTTTATTAATGATATTCATCTCTACAGCCATATCAAAAACACAACCATCAGAATCAATTCCTTGACCAAAGAAAATTTCAAATTCAGCTTGCTTAAACGGAGGAGCTACTTTATTTTTAACAACCTTAACTCTAACTCTGTTACCAATAAACTCACCATCTTTTTTAAGACTCTCTATTCTACGGATATCAAGTCTTACACTTGAGTAAAACTTAAGCGAATTACCACCAGTAGTAGTCTCAGGTGAACCATACATTACACCAATTTTTTGACGTAATTGGTTAATGAAAATTACTGTAGTGTTAGTTTTAGCAGCTATGGCTGTAAGCTTCCTTAAAGCTTGCGACATTAATCTAGCTTGAAGACCAGGAAGTGAATCTCCCATATCTCCTTCAATCTCAGCTTTAGGAACTAATGCTGCAACAGAGTCAACTACTACGATGTCCACAGCTGCAGATCTAACTAACTGTTCAGTAATCTCAAGTGCCTGTTCACCAGTATCAGGCTGAGCTACTAAAAGATCGTCTGTATTAACACCGATAGCCTTTGCATAAACTGGATCCAAAGCATGTTCCGCATCAACAATAGCTGCAATACCACCTTTCTTTTGTGCTTGAGCACAGATACTCATAGATAAAGTAGTTTTACCAGAAGATTCTGGACCATAAATTTCAACAATACGCCCTCTCGGAATACCAAAAACCCCAAGAGCCACATCTAAAGTCATAGCACCAGTAGGGGTTACGTCTAGATTAACTGCTGGCTTAGCACCTAATCTCATAACCGCACCCTTCCCAAAATTCTTTTCTATCTGTCCTAAAGTATTAGTCAGAGCCTGAAGCTTCGCTTTCTTATCTTTTAATTCAACTGCTATATTATTATCTTTCTTCGCCATACTATCTCCTTTTCTAGGCTTGCACGAAAATGCATCACCACTCTTCCTAATCTTAACTAAGTAAAAAAACTAAAAACAAAATTCAGTGATTTCACCCTCTTATACTTGTAAGTGTACCATAAGATTTCAATTTGTAAAGAGATTCTAAGTGAATTTTAATCTTCTGTAAGTAAGAGATCAGCAATAGCAGGGCTAATAGCCTCTACTAAATCACGAGCTAAAACAGAATATTCGCCGAGTTTATCAGCAGCAATAAGCCCCATAAGATTATGCATATAAGAAGATAATATCGCTGCATCTACTAAAGTCAATCCTTGAGCCGTAAATGACAAGATCAAACCAGTTAGTATATCTCCAGAACCTGCTTTTGCTAAAGCGGAACAACCTGTAGGAACTATAAATATTTTTCCTTCAGAACTAGCGATATAAGTAGGTGCTCCTTTATAAAGAATATTCACTCCATACTCTTTAGCAATTCTATAAAGCTGTTTCGCTTTTTCATAAGGAACTAAATCTGAAATATCCAAATCAAATAATCTTGAAAATTCACGAGCGTGAGGAGTAAGTAAAATTTGCCCATCAAAAGCTCTTAACATTTCTAAGTTACCTACAAATGTATTAATTGCATCAGCATCCAGAATTACTGGTCTAGACTGAATTAAAGAAAGTAACTCAATAATATTTTTATTTAAATTAACCGAATCTCCAGATAATGACATTCCTGGTCCTAAAGCTAAAGCATCTACTTTTTTAGATATTAGTAAATCTTTTACAGCTTCAATATTAGTCTTGTGATTATCATCATAGGTATGTAGAACAGCTTCCCAGAGATTATTTGCAATAACTGGAGCACCTAACTTCTGAGTAAAAATATGCAGCAAACCTAAGCCAGATCTTAAAGCAGCAAAAGCAGAAAGCATAGCAGCTCCAGTCATCCCTTCAGAACCTGCAACTAACAGACCGACACCATGGTCAAATTTATTACCATCTATTTTCCTTTCAGGGATTAGGTTACTTGCAAATTCTTTATCTGCATAGAAAATGGGAATCAGTGATTCTTTATCAACCAAATCATTAGGATACTTAAGCTCATGAACTATAATCTCCCCAAAATTTTGCTTAGCTGGATAAAATAGTGAGGATAGCTTAAGGAATCCCATCTGAACGGTATAATCAGCAGTAATTGCTGGATCAAAGACATTACCATTATCAACATCAATACCAGAAGGTATATCTACAGAAATTGTAATAGAGTCAGTTTCTTTTCTTGAAAGGTTAATGTATTCAATTAGCTTAGCGTAAAAGCCCTTAGGGCTTCCTTCAGCACCGATTCCTAATAATGAATCTACCAAAATACTATCTTTTTGTTTTAACAACATATGTTTTACAGAAATCAAATCAGCTTCATTTAATATAGGGTCTAATTTCCCACCAGCTTGCACAAAAAGTTGATAGGCCATACCTGATTCACCCTGATAATAATCAGCTTCGACTAAAGAATATACCTTAACTTTATAGCCATGCTTTAAAAGCTCAGCAGCCAGTAAAATCCCGTCGCCACCATTATTCCCTTTACCTGCAAAAATAATGATTTTAGGAAAAGAAAGTAAAAATTTCTGGTGATGTTTAGTTATAAGCTTCTCTATCAACTGAAACAAGCCCTGTGCTGCTCTTTGCATATAAAAGAAACCTTGCTCTGCAACAGCAGTTTCATCAATATTTTTTATTTCTTCAGATTTTAATACTCGATACATTAGATATCTCCAAATCTACCCCCAAAAAAAAGCTACAATCCCATATAGTATAGGCTATATTTCCAAATACGGAAATTTGTCATAACATTAAGAAGAAAAGTAGACGTCTACTGTTAAGACTTTAATAGAATTTTTAATTATTATTATAAACATGAAAGTAATAGCTGATTTTTGTTTAGTACCACTCGGAGTAGGGGTCTCTGTCTCTAAATACGTAGCAGAATGCGAGAAAATTTTCACTAATGCTGGCTTAAAGACTAAATTACATTCCTATGGAACGAATATAGAAGGAGACTGGGACGAGGTCTTCGCTGCTATCAAACTCTGCCACGAAAAAATCCATGAAATGGGAGCTCCTAGAATAAGTTCCACCCTGAAATTCGGAACGCGCACAGATAGAGCTCAGTCTATGGAAGATAAAGTTAAGTCTGTGGAAGACAAACTTTAAGGCAGTCGCAGTCTGAGACAAACTGCACCTTGACAGGCATGGTCACAGCATACCATTATCTTGAACATGAAAGGTGAATACATTTCACTATTTCACTGATGATTAACAAAATGAGTTTAATAAACAAATTGGAATTACAGAAGATGAATCTAGAGATAAGGTTTACAACCCGAAATTAGCAAAAGAAGCATTAAAAGAATCTTTAAATGATTTAGTCAATTTCCTAAAATCACAAGTTCAAGACTAAGAATAATAATTCGAAAGACTAAGACCATCCATTTTAACCCTTGAAACTTACGAAATTTCCTATATAATAGGTATATCACCTCAAAATAAATGCGTGTTAAAGAGATAGAACTCGATAATTTCAAAAGCTTTGGGGAGAAGGTAACTCTTCCTATCCTTAATGGCTTTACTACCGTTTCGGGACCTAATGGCTCTGGAAAATCAAATGTTATCGATTCTTTAATGTTCGCGCTCGGCTTAACTTCTACACGTAACATGCGTGCCGAGAGATTAACTGATCTTTTAAACAATATCAGCGGTAAAAAAGAGTGTTCAGTAAAAGTTACTTTTGTAGATGATGAAAGTGGTGAAGAGGCTATAGTACTTCGCCGTATTAGAGTGAAGGGTGATAACTACGATAGTAAATATTACTTAGATGGCTCACTTAGTACACTAACTCAAATTCACGATAAATTAGGAAACTATAATATTAGCCCTAAAGGCTTTAACGTCGTCATGCAGGGGGATGTCGCTTCCATCATTAGCATGGGCGCTGTCGACAGAAGAAAAATCATTGATGAAATCGCTGGAGTTGCTGAATTTGACAGAAAAATAGAACTAGCAGCAAAAGAACTTACAGTAGTCTATGAAAGAATTGAAAGTCAAGAAATTATTCTTGGAGAGTTGAAGCAACGTTTAGAGCAGCTCCAAAAAGACCGTGACCAAGCAGTTAAATACTCTGAACTAAAAAAGCAAAGAACTGCGCTTGAAAGAAAATTTTTAAATGTCAGAATCAAACAAGTTTCTAAGCAAAGTGAAAATGCCAAACAGCAAGTTCAGGAGCTAGAAGATAAGAAAACTAGTCTTAGAGAAGAAAATATCCAAGTGAACTTAAACATTCAAAATACTGAAGAGGATTTAGCGAGCTTAAATAAAAAAATCGAGGAGCTTGGCGAAGGTAAACAAAGAGAACTTCGTATTCAGAAAGAAGAACTTCAAACTAAACTTGCACATGAAGAAAGTACTATCCAGTTTTTAGATAAACAAATCACAGATTATGAATCAGAGATTAAATCGATTAATCGTGAGATCAAATCTTTAAAAGAAAAAATTAAAGAGATTAATTTTAGAAGTTCAGAATTCGCTGAAGAAAAGAAAAATATTGAAGCTAATATCGCTGAGGAGCAAGCTAAATACGACAAAATCCAAAGCGAAATCCGTAAAAAAAGTGCCGACACAGATGTCAGTAATAAAAGTTTAATTGAAGTTCAGGACAAGATCAGTGCTGAAAAAGAAGAACGTAGTAAATTTGAGCAAGAAAAAGCTCGTTTCGACGAACAGAAAAGAAATTTAGAAGAGAAAATTGAAACCCATAAAGCAGAAGCTAGTAAAAGCTTAGATGAAATTCATAAGCTAGAGGCTGGGAGTATGGGTTCTAATATTTTAAATTTAGATGCACTAAAAGAACAAATCGCTTTCCAGAGTAGAAATATCCAAAGTTTAAAAGACGAACAAAAAGATACGAAATCTGAAATAGATAATCAACAAGACAAACTTAGAAAAGTAGAAAAACAACTTAATCAGTTAGAAGGTCAAGAGCAAGCCGCTAACGCAGCTGGTTATGGACGTGCAGTAGAAGCTGTTTTAAGTCTAGAGGGAGTTCATGGCACTTTAGCTCAATTAGGCACTGTTGATGATGAATATAAACTTGCACTAGAGACTGCTGCTGGTGCAAGACTTAGAAGTGTCGTAACTGAAGATGATTATGTCGCGCAAGATGGTATTAACTTCCTTCGGAAAAATAATTTAGGAAGAGCTACTTTCTTACCTTTAAATAAACTAAATGAAGCGAAAGATCTTCCACAAGCTACAATGCCAGGAATCATTGACTGGGCAATAAATTTAGTTAGCTACGACTATGAATACCGTGATGCCTTCGCTTATGCCTTTGCAAATACTTTAGTAGTAAAGAACATCGAAGTAGCAAGAAAACTTATAGGAAGATATAGAATGGTTACCCTTCAAGGTGATCTAATCGAGAGAAGTGGAGCGATGTCTGGTGGATCAGCGATCAAAACCAATATTCACTTCGGAGCTAATTCTGCAAATGAAAAGTCTAAACTAGAAACTAGTAAAACTGACATTATTAATTTCGTTAAACAACTTCAATCTGAATACCAAGAACTTGAAAATCAAATCGATGAATCGAGAGAAAAGCTAGAGAAATTACGTTCTGAATATTCAGAGAAATCTACTCAAAGCTCAGTGACTAACACCCAGTTAGAAAACGCTCGTAATAAATACGAAAAAGAAAAAGCTGCTATTACAGAAAACGCTGAAGAACTCAATAATATTGAGCTTAAAATCGATGAGCTTGTAAAAAATATCGAAATTAAAACTGAAGAAGTAAATGCTTTAGAAAGCAGTATGCAAGAAATTGCTTCAGTACTAAAAGACAGTGGCTTAGAGTCTTTAATGGAAGAGTCTCGTGAAGTTGAAGTTGAGATCAAAAGATACCAAAGCATGTTTACTAACTTATTAAATGAAGAAAGTAGACTTGAAGTCGAAAAGAATTTCAATGCAGAGAATACTGAAAAAGCTCACGAAAAATTAAATACAGCTGAAACTGAACTAAAGAAACTTCAAGAAGAAGTTCCTTTACACCATTCTAATAAAGAAAAACTTAGTTCAGAAATCGCAGCTATCCAATCTGAAATTAATAAAATCAAAGAATCTATTTCTGGACTTAACCAAGAAAGAGAGAGTATGTCAAACAATCTTCTCAATCTAAGACAGAGAAAGGGAGAGATTGGTAGTTCTATTGAGTCTACAGCAATGAAATTAGTAGAATCTCGTAAGAAAGTTACTGAGCTAGCAGCTCACCTAGAACAGCTTCTAGCAGAAAAAGCAGATCAAGACGAATTAAAACAAAGCTCAAAAGAAGAAAATTCTGAAGGTGAAACATTAGAAGAAGAACCTGAACTAACTGCTGAAGAAATAGAGAAGCTCCAAAAAGAACTTAATAAGATTGAAAGACAGATGCAAGCAATGGAACCAATCAACATGCGTGCAGTCGAAGAATATGATGAAGTTAAAAATAGAGAATCTGAAATCGTAGATAAACAAAAATCTTTAACTAATGAAAGACAGATGCTTATTGAAAAAGCCGATAGTTATAAAGATCAGAAACTTAAAGTCTTCAAAGAAAACTTTGATCAAATTAATACCTACTTCCAAGAAACTTTTGCAAATCTTTCTTTCGGTCATGGACAGTTAATCCTAGAAGATCCAGAGGAAGTATTCAATGGTGGACTTGTTATTAAAGCACAACCTCGAGGTAAAAAAATGCAAAGACTAGAAGCTATGAGCGGTGGCGAGAAATCCCTTACTGCACTAAGTTTCTTATTTGCTCTCCAGCAATGCAACCCAGCACCTTTCTATGCTTTTGATGAGGTTGATTCAGCTTTAGATGGTGTTAACGTAGACAGACTCGCTGAGAAAATCCAGAACAACTCTCGCGCTACTCAGTTCCTCGTAGTCAGCCACAGAAGACCAATGCTTGAAAAATCAGATAGAGCCATCGGTGTTTCACTTAACAAAAGAGGTTTCAGCACAGTTATCGGTGTTCAGAATATAGAAAAAGAGGTAAGAGAGCTTGTCGCAAACTAATAACTTCAGTGAATTTTCATACGAAAAACTGGGTGAAGCTGTTAAGGAAGAACCGACTCTTGAGATCTTAGTGGAGATGGCTGAACATGGTGAGATCGATCCATGGGACGTAGATTTAGAGATCGTTACTGAAAAATTCTTAAATAAAATTTCAAGTTCTATAACTAACAACCTAAAAGAAGCAGGGAAAATAATTTTCTTTGCTTCTACTTTACTAAGAATGAAAAGTGACATTCTTTCGATGAAAGCAAGTCAAGCACTAATGGTAGGTCAAGATGACTTAGATGATGACTTGTTACTGGAAGAAGAATTAGCTTCTTTTGATACTAGAGAGGTCAAATTCACAGAGCTTGATAGAGCCATTATCAGGAAAAGTGTCAGTAAGAAACAGCGTTACCGTAAAATTAGCTTAGATGATTTACTTACAGCTCTTAAAGATGCTCAGAAAGAGGAAGAGAAGCGAGAGACGAAAAGACTTGAACTTGCTCAGTTTGCAAGCTTAGCTGATATGGATGTCTTCATCGAACCTGAAATTGAATCTGATGATTTACTCGAATTAACTCACGCAGAAAATGTCGAAGAAGCTATAGAAAAAAGTAGAGCCTATTTAGCTGAGTATTTAGTTAATGGCCATGGTGTGAAGTTTTCTAACTTATGTAAATTTCTAAGATCTTGGTCTAATGCTTTTCTATCAATTTTATTTCTTGCTCATGAAAATAAAGTGAAAATCATCCAGCAAGAATTTTACGGAGAGTTATGGATTTATGAATCTGAAAAGTGATACTCAACAGCCACTACTAGAAAACTTTAAAGAGATTTTCAGCTTAAGAAATAAAGTTGAAGCTATTTTATTTTTAAGTACAGAACCCATTAGCTCAAAAGAAATTGCGACTAAGCTTAGTGTCGATACTAACCTAGTTAGGAAAGCACTTTCACAGCTACTTCAAGACTATGAAAACCGTGAAACAGCTCTAATAATAGATACAGAAAAAGGTTACTTCATGAGAGTAAAAGATGAATATGCTGATCTAAGTGACGAAGTTTTAACTTTTGAACTAAAGACTGCTTCACTTAGAACCCTTTCTACTATTGCCCTTAAAGAACCTATTTATCAGAAAGATCTAGTAGAACTCCGTGGTGGCTCATGCTATGAGCACCTAAAAGACCTAGAGTCATTAGGTCTAATTAAGCGTCAAAAAGAAGGTATCAATAAAATAGTTAGAACTACTAAAACCTTCGCTGAATACTTTAAGCTCACAGACAATGGTATGGAGCTTCAACATATTTTAAAAAACCCTGATAACAACGTGAAATTTGTTAGAAATTAAAAAACTAAGTCAAATAAACTTCACTAATTTCCATATCAATCATCGGATCTATATTCTCAACAGCTTGCTTACCAGCAAGCTCTACTAGTGTCCTAAGCGAAGATCTAAAATCTAAATTTACTAGCCTCTCTTCACGCTCAAGATTACTTTTAATCATTCGAGCTAAGAAAACCTGCTCACTAAGACCATTCTCTGGAGCACTCTTGATAGCTTCAGCTAAATCAAACTGAGCTAATTTCATTTCTTCTTCGATTAAAGCTTTTTTGATTTTAGCGTCTTTGTAATCATAATAAGAATGCCTAAGCCTTTCAGCAACTTCATCCACCAGCATAAACATCACCACCATATCTGTCCTAGTAAGTTGCTGATCTACAGATTTATCTTGGTTACTTTGATCTACCACATCCCCTAAAACTCTAGCTCCTAACATCGACCCACCACCAACTACAGTACTATCAGTAACAGCAGCTATAGCATAGAATGGAACAAACATCGCTCTAGTAAGAGCTTGCATAACATTATTCTTAGCATTAACATCTTTAGGATCACCAGATAGAGACTTAAGAATAAACTGAATAGTTCTGTTTCGAAGAAGTGTCGCACGCCATAATTCTAAAAGCTGTTCTTTTTCTCTTTGAGTAAAGAAATTATCAACCTCTAAATCAATATCCTCTCTATCAGAGGTATTAGTGTAAATAAAATTAAGTGCTTTTTCTTGATTTGATTGAATTTGCTTGCGGCGTTTTTCAACAAGAGACATAGTCTCATCTTCTACTACTTCTTCTTTAGAACCAGAGTCCTCAAGCTTAATTGAGGAAAGCGAACTATAATCTTTAATAGCACTCACTGAGCTCATTAAGTTCACTTGAAAAAGTGAAGCAACTAAAACCCAGCTAAGTAGTTGTTTGATTTTCATAAAGCTCATCAACCACACTATCGTAACCGAAAACCATACTTTTCAATTACTCCTTATACAGCTGCTGCTGAATTCTCTTTAATAAGCTGTCTTAAAGTGTACTGAAGTATACCACCGTGTCTGTAGTACTCAATCTCGATAGGAGTTTGGAGTAGGATCTTAGCTGAAATTTCAACTTCCTCACCACTAGTTCTTTTCGCTTTCACTTTAATAGCTTGGTTAGGTTGAAGATTATCGTCTAAACCTAAAACAGAGAACTCTTCAGAACCATCTAAGTTATTTTCATGAAGAACTTTACCAAAGATCTCTACAGGTAAGATTCCCATACCGATCAAGTTACTTCTGTGAATTCTTTCAAATGACTCAGCTAGAACAGCTTTAACACCTAAAAGCTTTTGACCTTTAGCTGCCCAGTCTCTTGAACTACCGTTACCAAAAAGCTTTCCAGCAAATACCACGCATGGCGTATTAGCATCTTTATACTTAAGTGAAGCTTCAAATACAGAAGATTCAGGAGCATCAGCTGTAGAAGCAGCTTCTAAGAAAAGCTTAGTTCTAGGACCAGAGCTACCAGGGACTAAAAGGTTACTTAAACGAATATTTGCAAAAGTACCTCTAGTCATAACTCTATCGTTACCTCTTCTAGAACCATAACTGTTAAAATCCTTCTGCTCAACACCATTTTCATTTAAGTATTTAGCAGCGTCAGAATCTTTAGCGATAGAACCTGCTGGTGAAATATGATCTGTAGTAATAGAATCACCTAAACTTAAAAGCACTCTTGCACCTTTGATTTCTTCAATCTTAGGAACTTCTACGCCGAAATCAGTAAAGAAAGGTGGTTTCTGGATATAAGTATTTTTATCATCCCATTCATAAACAGAACCAGTTGTACTTTCAATCGAATTCCAAAGATCAGTACCTTTAGAAACCTGTGCATAGATTTCTTGATACATTTCAGGTTTCATAACTTGGTTAATAATTTCCTTAACCTCTTCCTTACTAGGCCAGATATCTGAAAGCATCACATCAGCTTGAACAGGGTCATTCGCTGGATCAAAATTAATATTACCTTTAAGTGCCATAGCTACTACTAGTGGAGGAGACATTAAAAAGTTAGCTTTAATGTGTGGACTAATTCTACCGTCAAAATTTCTGTTACCAGAAAGTACGCTAGCAAAAACCTTATCAGGATTAGCATTAACCGCTTCCATAGCTGCATCACTGAGGGGACCAGAGTTACCGATACAAGTAGTACAACCGTAACCTACTATACTAAAGCCTAATTTCTGAAGTGGTTCTAAAAGATCTGCTTTCTCTAGATATTCTCTAACAGCTTGTGAACCAGGAGCTAAACTAGTTTTAACTTTAGGATTAACTGTTAAGCCTTTTTCAACAGCCTTTTTAGCAAGTAGACCAGCAGCAATAATCACAGCTGGGTTACTAGTGTTAGTACAACTAGTGATTGCTGCAATCAGAATATCACCATGATCTTCAGGTTTCTCTTCAGTCAAACCGAAACCGTGCTCTGAAGCTGGTCTTGCCATAGCTTCAGCAAACCCAGTTTTAAGGCTAGAGAAATTAATTCTGTCTTGAGGTCTTCTAGGACCAGCTACACCAGCTTCAATCTCACTTAAATTAATTTCATAAAGCTCACTGAAAGATTCTTCATTTCTTTCAACACCCCACATATCCTGAGCTTTAAAGTATTTTTCTACAAGGTCACGCTCTTCATCTGTTCTACCAGTTCTTTCCATGTAAGCTAAAACTTCTTCATCTACAGGGAAAAGACCTACAGTAGCACCGTACTCAGGAGCCATATTAGATACAGTTGCTCTCTCTTCTAAAGTAAGACTCCTAACACCTTCACCCCAGAATTCAACAAGCTTACCGATTACTCCGACTTTTCTTAAGAACTCAGTAACGTACAAAGCGAGGTCAGTAGCAGTCACAGAACTAGAAAGAGAACCTGTAAATTTAATACCGACAACCTTAGGAGTAGGCATAGTTACTGGCTGACCTAACATTGCAGCTTCAGCTTCAAGTCCACCTACACCGAAACCAAAGATTCCAGGACCACCAATCATAGTAGTATGTGAATCTGTTCCTACTAAAGTATCGAAGAACACTTCATTATTTCTTTCTAGAACTACTTTTGCTAAGTATTCCATGTTTACTTGGTGAATAATTCCAAATCCTGGAGGAACGATTTGCGTATGGTTAAAAGCACCTTGTGCCCATTTTAGGAATTGGAATCTTTGATTATTTCTCTCAAACTCAAGCTTCTGATTAGTCTCAGCTGAATCATCAGCAGCAAAAGAATCAACTTGGATAGAGTGATCAATTACTAAGTCCAGTGGCACTAAAGGATTGATCTTCTGTGGATCTAAGCCTGAATCTTTAGCAGCATCTCTCATAGCAGCTAAATCTACAAATAAAGGAACACCTGTAAAATCTTGTAGAACTACTCTCGCTGGACTGTAAGGAACTTCGCCACCTTCTACATTCTTAGGCTCATAGGCTAAAAGCGCTTCTATATCTTGAGTTCTCACTTTCTTCTCATCAAGGTTTCTCATCATTCCTTCTAAAATTATTTTTAAACTAAAAGGAATTGACTTTAAACTTTTCCCTGAAGAACTCTCTAGCTTCTTAAAAGAATAGTAATCATATTCTTTTCCTGAACTTAAACTAATCTTTTCTTTTAAACCTGTTTTTTCTAAATTCATAACTTATTTAGTATTTTACCGCTTAATCTGCAGTGCTTCTACTATATTAAAAGAATAATTAGACTTAATCGTTATTATCTTCAGGTACAAGGGTATAATATGTAAGCACTATGCAAATCTTTAAGCAAATCTGAAATTCTTGCATCAGTGGCGTGAAAATGATACAATTGCCTTTTGTCTATATAGACATTTTTTTGAGATTAAGGAGAAAATTTGGCAGAAGTAAAAATACATGATGGTGAATCAATTGAAGCGGCTCTAAGGCGCTTTAAAAGAGAAGTTATTAAGTCAGGTATCATCCTCGAAATCAAAAAACGTAAGCATCACGAAAATAAGCGTCAAGTTAAGAAACGTAAAAAAATGGATGCTAAAAGAAAATTAACTTTAATGAACATTAGATCTAACTAAATTTCCTAGTTAGTTTTAGAAGGATTTTTTAATTAATGAATAATACCAGCTCAAATGTGAGCTCAAAACCTGAGGAAAAAGAATCAAAAGATTCTCAGTCTTCAGGTTTTAATGCTATTAATACAGTGATGGATTCAGAAACCAAAGCAGTTTTAAAGGCTAAAAAGCTAATAAAATCCTATAACTCCAGAAAAGTAGTAAACGCTGTAGATTTTGAAGTTACTCAAGGAGAGGCCGTAGCATTACTTGGGCCGAATGGTGCTGGTAAAACCACTTGTTTTGATATGGTGGTAGGTTTAGTAAAACCAGATAAAGGCATGGTTTTCTTCGACGATAAAAACATCACTAAATTAAAAATCCATGAAAGAGCTAAACTCGGAATCTCGTATCTTACACAGGAACCGAGCGCATTTAGGCAGCTCTCGGTAATGGACAACCTAAAGCTAGTTTTAGAACTAACTGGTTTAAGTGAAGAAGAGATCGAGCTGAAAGCCAAATCTCTTCTCGAAGAGTTCGGGATATATAGACTCAGAGAATCCTATGCTATCAGCCTTTCAGGTGGAGAGAGAAGAAGGTTAGAGATAGCAAGAGCACTTGCACTAGACCCTAAGTTTATTCTTTTAGATGAACCTTTTACAGGTATTGACCCTGTCGCAATTCTAGATATCCAAAGCATTATAAAAGATCTTTGTAAACGTAAAAATATTGGTTTATTAATCACAGACCATAACCCGAATGCCACACTTAATATCACTGATAGAGCTTATATTATTTACAATGGTGACATTATTAAAACTGGAAATTCAGAAGAAATAGCTCACGATAAGGAAGTTAAAGAGAAATACCTCGGAACTAACTTTAAGCTTTACTAAATTAGTTTCCACAATTACTCAAATCAAGTTAAGCAATTTCCATAAAAAATATGTATCTTTAATTAAGGTTAATAGTATTGACATCATTACTCCGTAAAAGCTATTATAATTTCTAAAGAATTTTAATCAGTCCAAAGGAGTACGGTTGAATGTTAGGTCGAATTTTGGGTAATACAACTAAAGCACCCACTGAAACTTTTGATAGGCCTCCTGGTTTTCAAGCAATAGGTTCAGGTGATTTAGGTCCTGATCCCAATGATATCGACTCTAAACGTGTTCCTAAAGATGTAGCTGAAGAAGCTCTAAGACAAATATCCGCGCCTCCAGCTAATTTAGATAATCCAGGAGGAGCAATAAATAGTCAAAGTAAATTACTTAAATTTGATGAGGCCGGCTTTCCAGAAAGTGTGAAAAATTCCCTAAGAGGGTTAGGGTTAAAACCAGAAGAACTTTCCCAGTTTAGAGCCTTTGAAAGTGATAATGGGAAGTATGTAGTTTTTACCGCACCTGATTCAAGCGCTAAGGAAAGTGAAGCACTAGGTAACGCACTTCTTGGTAGAAATTTCTTTAGTAACGTGATTAGAACCCTTACTTTTGCAGACAGAAAGTTAGAAAATGAAGTAAAAAAATCTTTAAAAGATTCAAATATCAAAAATAGAGCTAAATTTGAAAATAAAGTTAAGAAGGATAAAGTCAGAATCCAATTAGTATTTGACACAATAGGCAAAGACGGTAAAGAGCTTAAAAAAGCTACACTGAACGGAGCTACATACTCTTTAAGTGCTTATGATTTGGTAGAAAATGCTAAAAAAACTTATAGGAACTCTGTTGCAAAGGCTGCTAAAGACTTAGAAGCACTGGTATCATCTTCTCCAAACCCTCAACATAAAGAAGATTTGAAATTATTCATGGATGCATTTGTAAAAGGTGATAAAGCTGCAATTGAAAATTTACAAAAGAGAGCATCTCATATTATTATGATTGAAGCTTTAAGTAAGACGAGAGAATCAAGCGACACAACTTCTGATATTTTAGAAATGTCTACAGATGCATTAGGTGTATCATACCTCGATAAAGAAAGAGCTAACCCAGGATCATATCAGGC
>CALBDR010000202.1 GCA_937927525.1 uncultured Candidatus Melainabacteria bacterium | reverse complement strand
GGTATAGCTAGACCTCGCCAAGAGATTAAGCGTTTACCTGGGGCAAGGGTTTAGGCTACGTGGTCAATTTGTCTGCCATTTGTGAAAAAGGCTAGTATTACATCTCCAAATTTACCTGATTGGTTGACTAACCGGTGAGCATAGTTTTTTGCATTTGCTACAACATTTTCAAGTGATGATAAATCTGCATTTGGAAAATATCTGTTAAAACTTTGAAATAGAGTTTTTCCTGATTTTTGTTTATTTTTCTTTAATTTTTTCGCTATCTGTTTCTCTCTATCAGTATTTATAACAAATTGCTGAGCTACACTGCTAGATGTTAAAAGATTTAATTTACTACTAATGAAACCAACTACGCCGCCTTTTTCATTGTCGTCAATTTCTCTATTATCTTTGGTGATTTCAGTACGCTTTTCTTCTGCTCTGGTAAATTCCTTACCATGAAGCGCTTGTCCAACATTTCGTGTTTCTAATGACATACTTAATAGATATAAGAAGCCTTGCTTTATATTTTTGATATTAGATTTACAAATTTAACATTTTGTTAATATTCGTGTTTTTTTGACACGAGAAATTTGAATCTAATACCAGTTTGAAAATTAAAACAATTATTCTGTCAAAAAGTAAATACTTGTTCCCTTGTAGTAATGTGAACAGCAGTTGGTATTAATAGGTAGCCTCTAAAAGTACTTCTTTCCTGTAAACAAAAGCAATAAGAAAACAATAAAAGTTGATAGTTATACTCTATGCCTTAGTTTATAAAATTAGAAAAAGAAAATCTAAGCGTCCGCAGTAATAGTATCGTTTTGATACTTCACTAAGTTATCTACAACTTTATTATTAGTTTCGTCTCCGAAAGCTAAATGCCACCATGGTTTCGGATCAGATTTCCACAAGTGTGGACTTCTTTTCGGCTTAAAAGCTTCACGGATAAACAACGGCGGATGTTCTGCCCTTGGGGGTGGTTTTAATTTCTGTTTTTTAGGTTTTTGTGAAGTCCAGTTCGAGAATGGATTTATTTGAGCAAATGCTTCATCAGCAAGTTCTGTTAAATTGTTCCACAGCTTATCTAGGAACATGAAAAATTCTTCTAGAACACTATCTTCGACATCATTAAGGGCACTTACTCTTTTAGATTTTCTAATTCCATCTACCTGACGTCTTTTTCTGCGCCTTCTTTCTTCCTCGAAGTAATTCGCTGAAACCTTTTCTGAAGAGTGATCTTCAAATCTAGAGAATTCATCTAGATTATGAGTGTCGACATCGATATCATCTAGACCATGCTTAGTTTGATATTCTTCTTTTTTATTATCTTCTTCTAATCTATTCTGGGACTCATATGCTTCAGCAGCATCAGCCATTTCAAGTTCACTCAGTGCTCCAGAATTATTATTATGGGAACCTGGTCTTACAGTATTTTGTGCATTGTTGAATGCAAAGTCATCCATACTGTAAGGATTCCCTGTGTTGTAAAGAGGAGTTGACATTATTAGGTAGCCTCAAAGTTATAAGTTCTTAATAGAACCTTAACCTTGTTAATAATGTTACCAATGTATATACAAGATTGTCAAGTTTTCTTTAACTTTTTCTTTCTATTTATTGATGTTTTCTTAAATACTCGTATTAGCTGCCTTTAGAAGCCAGAATTTTATCTAAATTATCTAAACTGTTTACCATGAAACCAGTCGCTTCTTCAAATGTTTTAAACTCACCGCTTAGCTGAATGATTTCGATATCATCTAAAGCTGGCCCCACTATACTAAAATTATCGTTATCATCTTCCGCAAACTCATCTTCGTAATATTGTTGAGTTATTGATTTTTGTTGAACTGATGAAGCTGGAGTGTTTGTTTCTCTTTGAGATTCTAATTCATTAATGGTGGCTTCTAATAATTCGATATTGGTAACGTCGCCTTGAGCAACTGCATTCTTTAGATCTGACTTTAAACCGTGAAGTAAGCCATCAACTTGGCTATTTGCTTGTGAACTTTGTCCACTACCTTTTATATTGACTTTATTAGTATTGTTATATTCCACCATAGTACTTTTAATCCACCAAATAGTTAAGAGAATACTAAGAATGTATGATTTTTAAAGTTTTTTTTCCTTAAAAACCCTTTCTCCGTACTATATCATAAACCCGGTTTTAGTTAAGAAAAGGTTAAAGGGTGGTCGAAAGCACAAAAAAGGTCACAAACTTGTGACCTTTTTTGTGAATAATATTGTTTTAGTGATTAACCGCTGGCAAGAGCCGTTTTTTGAGGCTTACTTTCACCATCATCACCTAAGTCAATTAAACCTTCTGGGTGAAGTACTGACATGTAGTCATTTAGGTCGTTAATAATACCTTTAAGTTTTTTATGAGCTTTATCAGCTTCTTCTACTACTACAGGAGTATCTTTATGGTCCTCTTTAATTTTTTCTATGGCTTTAATATCATTTTGGATTTTAGCAATGTCGGTATCAAGCTCATGTTTGTATATGCGGATACCTTTTTCTTTACGTAACCTTCTAATTACTGCTTTAAACCTTTTTTTCTCTTGCTCTGAAAATGCCATATTTCCCTCTTATATTATGTAGTATATTATGCCTTACCAATTATACAAGTAACATACTATAGTATTGTTGACAATAAAATTAGGCTTCTAACTTTCTACCGTCACTTGTTCTAATATCTATATTCCCTCTTGCTTTCCATTCAACCAGTTTTAGGGCAAGTTTAGTACGTTCATCTTTACGCTTTCTGATGGATTTTTCAATGGAGTCGATTTTATCGTCAATTTTTTTTACATCACTTTTTTTGATATTAGGTTGGTCAAGCATCCTGGTTAGTTCATCTAAACCTTTTAAGTCTTCTAAGTCCTGCCAGTTTAAAGTTCTAATTTGTTTTTGAATATCCCTGTCAAGTTTTTCCCTATTGTTAGGAACTTTTTCAAGGTATTTAACAAAGTCCTCAACTTTGATTTTATTTAAAGCTACTGAAAGTAATATTTCTGATTGTTTTCTACTGAATCTTGGGATAACTTTTTTACAGTCTTTAAGGTAATTCTCTAAATCAAAAAGTAGTTGTTTTACTTTGATTTGGTTGTAACTTTTTAAGTTTTCTTCAAATAGCTCTAAGTGCCTAACCCAACCATCTTTACTTAAAGTATTCCAATACTCTTCTAATTGAGGTGGAGCTGCTTCATTTTTCTTTCTATTAAAACTTAGTAAAGCTGTTTTTATAGCAGCTTTCGCCATAGTCTTTTCTTTTAAGACCTTTGCTTGTTCTGGACTTAGTTGTTTTTTTTCTTCAGGCACAGTTAAATTCTATCCTAGCTTAACTTTAAATCCCACGGTAACTCTATATTAAGTATATCAACTAAGAATTCATAAACAGCTTCTCCAAAGTCGGAACCTTTATCTTTTTTCTTTAATTCAGGTGGTTTTACTTTCTCTTTTTTCTTTAATTTTTTAAGATACTTCTGTCTTAATGAAGCAATGGCATTGTGCTTAAATGGGCTAAAGTTTGCTTCTGAAAGTAATAAGTCTTCCTCTGTTTTATCGGTGGTATTAGTTATTCCGACTAAACCTTTAGCTACTCTAAAAGCTTCTTCACCTTTAGCCTGCTCCGTTAATGAAGCAATATAACCCTTGGTATATCTTACTTGGGTAACGGATTTCCCTAAACCTAGACCTTGGATAGGTAGCTTTTTCCCTTTTGCATAAAGAGCTTCCTGTGCTTTTTCTTGGTTTGCTTTTTTCTTTTCTGCAAGCAAATTTTTAACTTTACTGGTTCTACCCTTTTTAGTTTTAGGTGCATTTGGTTTGTGAAAAGCTCTATATTTTTCAATACTTTGTTCTGATTGACCTAAATCTTTAGCTAGGTTTTGGTTAGTTTCAGCATCTTCGCTTAATGCTGAAGCATCCCTTGTTTCTTGCTGTCTTATATTTTGTTTAGTTTGTTGCGTTTTCTGGGTGAATTTTCTGACACGTGGAACAAAGCTAGCAATTTGTTTTTGCTCTTCTGCATTTGGTCCATCAGTTAATTTGCTTTGTTCCCCAGTATGCTTTCTCTTTTTAGAAGAAAGTTGACTCCTAAGGTCGGTATTAACTTTTTGTCTATCTAGAAGTGAAGCTTTCTGTGATAATTTATCTTGAAAACGGTCTTGCTCTTGAGCAGCAGCTTGATTTTTATTTGTTTTCTGCTCGGTTTGTACTGTTTTTTGTTTAGTTATACGCGCTAAAGGCTGTTTGTTAGTTCTACTAACATTTTGATTATTATTCTGTTGAAACTGGTTAAAGCCACCACCAGCACCTAAAGAACTACCCGACATACATTTCATGTAAGCTATTTTCGTTATGGATCAGTTAAGGCTTTATAAAATTCGTAGAATTTCATCTAAAATTTGATTCATCGAGCTGAAAGCTCTTGCATTTGCACTAAATGCGTTCTGGTAAACCAGTAAATTGGCAGCTTCTTCTTCGAGTGAAACACCACTAATACTGATTCTCTGGTTGTTTATAGCGACTCTTAATGTATCAGAAGTATCTCTATTTTCAATATCAATACTGGCAATCTGACCTAAACTACCGATGCTTTTAGCCATTTTGGTGTTAAAGTTCTTTGAAACACCTGCAGAGTTTTGATAAATATCAATACTGAAATGACCGAAGTTATCTGTTAGATCATTATCATTAAAGTTATTGGCACCATTGCCTGCATTGGATGAGAACCTCACAAAGGCAGTACCTGCTGGAACGGCACCATTCCAGCTAACTTTATCATTTGGTGGTGGGTTACCAGAGTTCGGAAAATCAGTAAGTAAGATACCACCAGCGGCATCAACAAACTCTATTCTTACCATTCCGTCAGCACCAATTCCATTGTTACCAGCATTTACTAATGTTCCACCATCGTCAACTAAACCATTAAAATCAATTGTGATATTTTCACCAGGAATTAAAGCTAAATTTGACTGTATTCTGGTTGCACTATCTGCTCTTAAATACAATTTTTCTGCTTGTCTCGAATCGCTGACTACGGCTGTATCTTCAAAGAATAATTCAGCTAATTCAGAAATAATAGTGTTATCACCAGCTCCAATACCAGTTGATGTTGTTTCTCCTACGGCAATTAAACTATTATCATCAATAATATTTTTTGTAACTGCAAAATCTCCAGCACTGTTCCCCGTGAATAAATCAACACCTGGACTACCGTCTAGCTGGTTACCTACATTGAATAATCCATTAACCATATCTTTGATAGCCATTGCAAAGTCTGATAATTCTTTTTTCATTTCTGGGACTCTTTTGTTGCTAGCATCGATAAGTCCGGTTACTTTACCAGTAGTGCTTACTATAGTTCCTCTCTCTACCCCAGCTTGATCATATAGTATTAATTTAGCTGGGTGCGGGTCTGTGGTTCCGTTCCCTGGGTCTACCTCAATGTCATAAGTTTTTCCAGAGCTGTCTAATAGTACGACATTGATCGGAGTAACTCCTGTTACAGGGACACCTACTACTCCCGCTAAACCCAAAGCAGCAACAGCTGAACCACCTGTGATTTCAAGTGAGCTATTTCCGTTTATTTGAGAACCTTCTATTAATCTATTACTTAAAAAAAGTTTATTGTTTTCATCCAGGGAGGCCACGCTTCCGACACCGCCCTGATTTCTAAAAGTTTGATTTATTCTTTCTACCACTTGCCTTGCACTTGAATTTGCTTCAAAGTTAACTGTGTAACTTACTGTTGGGTTTACACCATCATTTATATCAAATGTTAATGTATTGCTTGCTGCTCCAATACCTGCAATATTACTATCTGGATTGGTAAAAGCAACAGTACCAGTGATTTCAGGTTCTGGAGGAATACCTAGACCTGGGTTTTCATAAAGATTAGCTCTTACTTGGAAAAATTCACCATCTTGTCCTAGCTTGACATCTAAGTCTATAAAACTATTCAATTTGTCTAGTAGTGCATCTCTTTGATCTTGCAAGCTTGTAGCGTCTCTTCCAATAGCTTTTAGTAAGTTGATTTGCTTTTGTACATCTGCAACCGCTTCAAGAGTGGTATTTAAGTCTTGCACTGCACTGTTTAAAATACCATTAGGTATAGTGTCAATATCTTCTTTTACTTTAACCATACTGTCATCAATGGCATTGAAACTTTCTGTCAATGCTTTTGCAGCATTAACAAATGTGGTTTTTAGAGTAGGTAACTCGGGGTTCGCTGCAAGATCATTTGCTGCAATATAAAAATCTTGAAGTTTTTCATTGATAGTAATATTTCCTGGAGTACCTAATAGGTCATTTATATTTGAGCTTACTGTGCTTAGTTCATCGTAGTAACTAGCATCAGCAACATGATTCCTATACTGTAAATCTAAGAAGAAATTCTTTGCTCTGGTAATCTCATCTACATATACTCCACTGGGGACATCTTTTTGAGCTATGTATAATGTATTTGCATCATTTTGATTAACAACTTTTCTCGAGTAGTTTTCAGTATTAGTATTTGCAATATTTTGATTAGTAACATTTAAGCCAGCTTGAGAAGCTTGCATTCCTGATAAACTGATTAATAGACCTTGGAAACTCACTTTTAATTACCTCAAGAAATTATTTAATGATGAATTGAAAAAGCTAGCAGCTGTTTCAATTGAACTCTGTAACCTCGACTGAGCAGTATTGAGTTCTAAGTTTGCATCTACAAAATTAACATCTCTTACTCTTGATAAAGCTGTCTCGAGCTGATTACCAAGTATGTCATTAATGTCATTGGAATTTTGAATTCTTCGAATTGTTAAACCCATTTTTGCTCTGATATCTAATAGAGCTGTGGTATTTTCATCAATCTGTTTGATTAGTGCTTGCATTGCTGCTTGGTCGCCATTTTTAAGAGCAGTCTCGAGTTCAGCTACAATTCTTAATGTACCAATATCATCCCCACGATTGCTTTTTTGACCGAAGCCTAAGTCATCTAGTATTGCTTGAGTTGATGTGTCATTTATAACTATTTCTGCTTCTGAATTTGTACTATTACCTGTGATTAAGGAAGTGTTTAGTTGAACTTGGAATGGTGGACTGCTTTGTGCGATAGTACCTGCACCACCAGCTGCTGTGAATGCAGCATTGATTGCAGTAATTATGGCTAATCTATTCTCACCACCTACAAAATTTATATTGAGGTTGTATTTATTATCGTTACCATCATTTACAGATAAGCTTAAAGTTCCTGGTCCAGCGATAATTGGCTCTAGATTTCTACCCTGAATAGTTGCAGAATTACCAGCACCTATTAATGCATCACTAATATCAAAAGTATATTCAATTCCTTCGGTTGATTTTTGTCTATTGTTATCATTTCCTTCTTTATAAATTGTTGTATCAAAAGGATCATCTGGGTCAAGTAATTCAAAGGTTGTTAAGTTGCTTTGTTTACCAGAAAATATATATTTTTCCCCTGATTTTGTATTGCCAAGCTGGATGATCGCTTCACCTACACTTCTAACTTCTGTAATAAAACTTCTGAAAATGGATTCGTCACTTGTTGCATTTGCGGCAGTAATAGCAATTTCTTTTAACCTATCTAAGTTATCTTTGACACTAGCTATTGCATTTTCAGCTAGTTCAACTTCAGTTAAAGCATTTTCTCTATTAATAATAGTTTGATTGTTTTGAAGTATCTGCCCTTCAAAGTCTAATGAAAGTGTATTTCCACGAGGGTCTTCATAGTTGTTTGTGAAGCTTGTTCCTGAATTGATTTTATTTGAAGAATCAACTAACAGGTTCTGGTTTGATAGTATATTTCTATGAAAGTGTTGATATATTTGTCTAGTACTTAACCTATCTACCATTTACTATCCCCTTTAGAAGTTAACAAAATTAAAAACACTAGCGTTAACTACCGTAGTGGCATTCCTTAATAATGTATCCATTATTAGCTTTGCTTGATTAGCTTCGACTATAGCTTCAGCAATTGGCATATCTTGAACAGCAGACTTTTTTAATTTTAATGAAGTGGTTCTATCTTCATCTGCAAATCTTGAGTCCTGAAATTGATTAATTAAAGTACCAGCTAGAGTCTGTTTACCAACTAGCCTTTCTAAGTTTGCGTCCAAATCTGTGATTGACGCTCTTATGGCATCTACATCATTTGCATTATAAGCATTAAATAAAGATTCTAATGTGTCTTGAAGGTTTTTGCTTTCACCCTTAGCTTTTTGTCCGATTATATTGAAATCTTCTAAGATTGTAGTGTTGTTAACAGTTGTTCCATTGCTGATAGTGATAGATGCACTTTGATTATCAATATTATTTGTGATTAAGCTTGTTGTGAATTCGAGCGATCCTACTGGGTTTTCTTGTACGATTGAACCCTGTATTCCAGCTGCATTTGCTGCTGTATTAATTATTGTAATTACGTTCGCTATTGGTGTTGTACCATCTGGGATGTTAATATCACCGGTGTCATAAACATTACCATTACCATCATTGATGACTAGTCGAATGTCTCCGCCATCTGTGATCGGTATAGTTACGGGAGCTGAACTTTGAATGGTGGCAGGAGCAGATGTTGAATTAAAAATAGTATCAAGGGTTATACTTGATTGAAGATTGTATAGCTCTCTAGGGCCTCCATTTGCTGCGCCTTCTAGGTATTGGGTGTTTCCAAAAATATCATTTTCATCAAAGCTGACAGTTTGTTTATCTGACTGTTTACCGGAAAAAAGATATTGCCCGTTTAATCTAGAGTTTGCTAAATTAAAAATATTTTCAATAGTAGAAAGTAAAACCTCTCCAAAAGCTTCTCTATCTTTTGCATTTGCTGTTGAGTTACTTGCAAAAATAGCATCAGTTTTAACTTGATCCACTAGGTTCTTGATATCACCGACTGTTCTTTCTGAAATTTCTAGAAGAGATTCTGTAGAGCTTTTTATAGAACTTACTTCTTCGGCTTCAAGTACTTGGTTGCCGAGTATTGTTAGCTCTTTTACTGCTTCGGGGTCTTCACTTATTTGAAGGATTCTTTCACCAGAGTTTAGTTGTAAACTACTGTTAACGTAAGAAGATTGGCTCGCTAGGATATTCTCTCTAACGTCTCTGAATCCTTGAATAAATGAAATTCGTCCAATTCCACTCATATATGTATTAAGCTCAAAATTTATAGTTTTTTTGCTAGATTTTGTAGATTATTTTACTAACCATTATTGAACTTTTTAGCTAGTCTAATTATATGAATGTAAAGACGTCTTCAAGAGATTGGTTTATTGCACTGAAAGCTCTAGCGTTAGCAGAGAATGCTTTTTGATATCTAATTAAATTTGCTGCTTCTTCTTCTAGTGAAACTTCTTCAAAAGTACTTCTCTGTAGATCAATTGCATCAATTATCCCTTGATAAGTTGAGGAGCTTACATCAGCATTGAAATGGTTTTCATTCAATCTAGAAACCATTTCACTATAAGCTATTTGTAAACTTCTGCTGGTATCTGTTGATGCGGAATTTGGTATGATTTCTATCTCAAAGTGTCCATAATTATTAGCTAAGTTATTATCATCAAAGCTAGCTCCATTCATGTTTATACCGATAAATGCAGCTCCTGCTGGAGGAGTGCCATTCCAGTTCGCTTCGGTATTTGGTAAGCCTGGACCTGATAGATTATTTACTGGACCAATAGGGTTATAGCTTTCATCATAAAACTGTACCTGAGTTAAGCTATCTCCACCTAAGTTATTAGCACCAGCATTGTAGGTGTTTGCTCCATCATTTATAGTTCCTTTAACTTTTATTTGATAAATGTTTGATGGATTAACAGGAAGAACTGAAAAGTTTGTAGCTGGGTCGCTAGCTTTTATGTAAAGTTTATCTGCTTCTCTTTTATGATTTAGTACAGCAGAGTTACCGTTGAAGAGGTCAGCAACTTTTGCTACTATTGTGTTATCACTTACAGTTATACCTCCTGCATCTTTTACTTCCCCTACTGCAAGTTGGCTAGGGTCATTAACTACTAGTGGATTTACTGCAAAATTTTCGGCTGAATTGCCTACGAATAAATCTAAGCCAGGAGTATTTTTTGTTGTAGTTCCGACACTGAGCAAGTTGTTAATAGTGTTCTTGAAATTAATAGCAAAGGTACTAAGTTCTCTTCTCGCATCTGGAACGGCTTTCTCTAATGTGAATAATTGAGCTCCGAGATCGCCTCTTCTAATATCAACTGTTCCGAATCTAACTCCATTACTATCTTTTAAAAATAATTGAGTTGGATGGACGCCATCTTGAACATCATCATTCCCAAAGTCAATATCTACTGGATATTTAAGACCACTGGAATCCATAAGCACTAAATTAAGTGGATTTTTACCATTAACTGTTGTTGGGGCGACAGGTAAGCCAAGGCTTGCAGTAGCTGGAGATGGTCCTAAAATACTGATACTCGTAGTGGAGTTAATAGCGTGATTTTCAATTAATCTGGTCTCAAAAACAATTCGTCCAGCATTATCAATTGATGCCATACTTCCAAGTCCACCGTAGGCTCTAAAATGTTGATTAATACTTTCTACAGCTTCTCTAGGTGTAGCATTCTCTGGTAAGTTTACTGTGAAGTTTGTTACATTTGCGTTACCATCGTTAACACTTAAAGTTAAAACTCTATTGCCATTTGTGATTGCAGGAACTATCGGGCTGTCTAAATCATTAAAAGATACAGTAGCTTCGACTTTTGCTTCTTCGTTGGGTGAGAGATAAGTCGGCATTCTCACTTCATAGAGATCACCTTGAAGATTAGTTCTAAAATCGAAGTCTGACATTTCACGTAATTCTCTAATTAGAATGTCCCTTTGATCTTCCAAGCTTGTGACGTCGATATCGTTTGCTCTTAGTATATTGATTTGTCTTTGAGAAGCTGAAAGTTTTACTAACTTTTGATTTAATATATCAACAGTTTTTCTTAATTCTCCTTTGATGGGAGAGTTTACACCTTCACTAATTTTCTTTAAACTAGTGTCAACAATATTAATACTGTTAGCAAGACCAGATGCTGCGTCTATGAAACTTCTTCTAAATGTCGAATTCGTTGGTTCTGATGATAAATCATTTGCTGCACTGAAAAAGGTCTTTAATCTTTCATTGATTACTTGATCTGATGGTGTACCTAAGATTTGAGTAATTTGGTCAGTTACTATCGCTACTCTTTTAAAAAAACCTAATTGCGTTATATTATTTCCATACTGGACTTCTAAAAATTGATCTTTTGCTCTAGCTATTGTTTCTACAGTAACGCTAGTCGGAATTCTTTTAACACCAGTGAAGTCCTGAATAACCTTATTCTCTTGATTGATTAATTTCCGAGTATAGTTATCAGTGTTTACATTAGCAATATTATTACCGGTGATTCTCAAGCCTGATTGAGATACCATCATTCCATTTACTGATAAGTTTAAGCCTTGAATGCTCATGTATTTATACGTGAATACTTTGGGGATTTACGGGATATGAACTATTTAGACCCTTAAATTTTGACTTTTACCTAGATTTCTAAGTCTAATTTGTAATATCATAAGAGCTAAAAGGTTGATTTTATGAGTAAAATTAAGAACTATCTTGACCTAATGGTTAACGGTAATCATCTCCCCGACCCAGCAAACTCGAAAATTGCTGTAGCAATGAGTGGGGGAGTGGATAGTTCTGTTGCTATTTACGTACTAAAGGAATTAGGCTATGAGGTTTTCGGTATTACCGCATGGTTACTTTCTGGTTCTGGTAAATGTTGTGATAACGGCGTTGTCGACGCTGTTAAAGTCTGTGACCAGTTAGGGGTTCAGCATCATGCTGTTGACCTAAGGCAAGCTTTTGCTGATGGAATTATTAAAGATTTTCATGAATCATATGCACGTGGTGAGACACCGATACCATGTATTTCTTGTAATAATGACATGAAGTGGGGCTCATTACTTCAGTATTCGTTAGAGAATTTAGGTGCTAGTCACCTAGCTTCTGGACACTATGCAAAGCTAAGCTTCGATGAAAGTACTAGTAATTATGATTTACATCGTCCGGTTGAAGCTAAAAAAGATCAGAGCTATATGCTCTGGGGCTTGAACCAGGATCAATTAGCTAAAACTATATTTCCTTTAGCAGATTTTACTAAAGAACAGATTCGTGAGATTGCTGAGCTTGGAGATTTATGTGTTGCTAAGAAGGAAGAATCTCAGGATATTTGCTTTGTCAGTAACGGTATGACTAACTCTGAGTATTTAACTAGAATTTTAGGAGAAAAAGAAGGACCTATAATTTTAGCTAGTACTGGTGAAGAGCTTGCAAAGCACACAGGAAGTTTTAACTATACTTACGGTCAGAGAAAGGGATTGAAGATCGCCTATAAAGAACCTCTTTATGTTACTAAAATAGATTCTGACGCAAATATAGTCTATGTCGGTACTAAAGAAGAATTACTTTCTCAAAAAGCAGTTGGAAACAGAGTAAATATGACTGCTAAAGTTAGTTTAGATGATAAAAATTCGTTTGAGGCGCTAACTAAGATTCGTTATAACTCTAAACCTAGCCTAGCTAGAGTTTATATGGATTCTGTAGATTCTGATTACTTAGAAGTAGAGTTCATAGAGCCTGTAGAGGCTGTTACTCCAGGTCAGGCTATGGTCTTTTATGATCCTGTGGATACTGCTAAAGTGCTTGGTGGTGCTTGGATTGATGGTGTTTCGGTTTTGTAGATACTTTAAGGAATCGTCTGAAAAATGAAATTTTGAAGCAAGGTCTGCTTAATGCTAAAATCAATTTTTGGTATGTATACGAAGCACTTAATTTCGATTGCAGACCTTAGTAATGAAGAAATCCTTAGGATTTTAGATAGAGCTAAGTACTGGGCTGAACATCAGGATGATGAGGTTCCTGAATCCTTAAAATCTTTAAGTAAACCTATAGTTTGTAATCTGTTCTTTGAACCTAGTACTAGAACTAGATTTTCTTTCGAAGTGGCTGCTAAAAAGCTTAATCTTCATGTTTTAAACTTTGATTTTAAAAGTTCAAGCTCCCAAAAGGGAGAAACTTTCTATGACACGGTAAGGACATTAGAAGCGATGGGGGTTAAAGTAGCTATAGTTAGGTCTACAGAGGAAAACCTTTTAGGGTCTATCGCTGATCAGATGCATGATGTAGCTCTTGTTAATGCTGGAGCAGGAGTGAGTGATCACCCAACTCAGGCTTTACTCGACATGATGACGATTATGCAAGAATTTCCTAGAATTGAGGATTTGAATATTGCAATAGTAGGTGATGTTAAACACAGTAGAGTTGCTAGATCTTCGATTCAGACTCTTTCTCGCTTCGGAGCTAACATTATGATTTGTGGCCCAGATGAATTCATCCCAGACCTAGAGATAGTTTCTATAAAAACAGCTAGAGCGAATTATGCTTACTCTGAGACTACAGCTCAGGCGATTTTAGATAAAGTAAAAGTAGTTCCAGACATGGATGAAGCGATTTATAAAGCAGATATAGTAATGATGTTAAGGATTCAAAATGAGAGACATAACTATAGTTTAGGGCAGTATCGTGAAAAGTATGGACTTACTACTGATAGAGCTAGGATGATGAAAGATGGAGCGAAGATTATGCATCCAGCACCTTTTAATAGAGGTGTCGAAATCGATGATGAAATGGTAGAAGCTCCTAATTCTCTTATTTTTAGACAGGTTGCAAATGGCGTTGCTGTAAGAATGGCTGTCCTCGAAAGAGCTATTATGGAAGCAAAGGTGAAGTTTTAATGTTGAAGATATATCCTAAGGTAAAAGAAAATATTGAGATTGCAGATGCAATTTATAAATTGGTTTTAGAAGGGGATTTTCCTCAGAATGAATTTAAGCCTGGTAAGTTTCTTCATGTAAAATGCTCTAATGGACTAGACCCTCTATTACGTCGTCCGATGAGTATCTGTGATGTTAGTGACGACGCTAAGTCTATGACTGTACTCTATCGTAGTGAAGGTCGTGGTACTCAGTTGATGTCTCAGTGGCAATCTGGAAGAGAAGTGGATATTCTTGCACCTCTTGGTAATAATTTTGATTTGGATAACTTAAAAGCTAAGTCTAAAGTGGTTTTAGTGGGTGGTGGCATAGGTGTTCCCCCTCTTTATTATTTAGGAAGAAAGCTTAAAGAAAAAGATCATGAAATAATCACTATTTTAGGTTTCAATTCATCTAAAGATGTCTTCTACGAGCAGGAATTTGCAAGTTTTTCTGAGAAAGTATATATAACTACAGTTGATGGTACTCAAGGAATGAAAGGGTTTGTTACTCGTGCACTAGCTGATTTAGGAGAAGAGAACTGGGATGTACTATACTCTTGTGGTCCTACAGCTATGTTGAAGGCACTTCAGAGTCAAGTACCAGCTGATAAAACTGCATATATGTCTTTAGAGGAGCGTATGGGTTGTGGGGTCGGTGCATGTCTTGCCTGTGTTTGCAAGTATAATGAAGGTTTTGAAAGGGATAAAAACTATTCGCGTGTCTGTACTGAAGGACCAGTTTATGATATTCGTGAAGTGAAATTATAGTTATGTTTGTATTAGGTATCGGTACCGGTCGCTGTGGCACTCAAACTTTATCGACATTTTTAGGTCTTCAAAAAATAAATACTCGGCATGAATCCCTGTTAATGCCCTGGGAATTTAATCAGCAGCAAGCTGATGCTTTAATTAAGCATCTTAAAGATGCAGTGACTATCGATTACCCAGATGTTGCTGAGGTTAATTTTTCACTTTTGAACTATTCGGAATATTTACTTAAGCACTTATCACCTTTGCGAATCATAGTGCTAAAGAGGCTTAAGAAAGATACCATTCGCTCGTGGATGAAAAATCAACCTTATGTAAATATGTGGACGGATGAAAATCATGAGTCTTTTAAAAGAGGTGATTATTTAAAACACTCAGAGCTTTCAAATTCTTTTCCGAAATATGATTTAGGAAAAGAAGAAGCCTTAGCTAGTTTTTGGGATGATTATTACCAGCAAGCTGAACTCTTAGCCGCAAAATATCCAGACTCAATCAAGCTTTTTGATATGTACGATTTGTTTTCATCTGAAGAAGAGCAAGAACAGTTGCTAAGCTTTACAGGTGTTGATAAAGCTAAACAGTTTACTCGTGCAATAACTAAAAAAATTGATGAGAAAGCTATAGTTCAGATAAAAGACAGTATAAAGATATTAAAAGATTTATTTGAAAAAGAAAGTTTGGATTTAAGTGATTTTAAGGCGGAGTTTTATTCCAGTCCTAGGCAGTTATTAAAGTTTTTAGTTTTGGGAGTTTCTGTAAACACTAGAATTGAAAAAATGCCTGACTTAATTCTTGAAAACCAAGAAATATGTAAAGATTTTTTTGGGGATTTGAAATTTTTAGACTCTTTCAAGAACTTTATTGAGAATTTAAGAATTTTAATAGCTTTTTTAAATGAAGATCAAGCAAGCTATTCTTATCCTACACAGATGAGTCTTAAAGTAAGGGAACTTTGTATTAAAAGTATCGCCTAAACTTTGTATAATGGATATGTAGTTTAACTACAATTTATTATTTGTTGTTATGAGTGATCAATTTGTGAGTAAAAATAAGGCAGATGAGCTGCAAAGAAAATTAAAACAAAACATGTCAAAAGAGACATTAGGAGCTGATGGAAATGTTACAGGCACTTCAGATTCTATTGATTCTTGTGAAATTTCTGAAGATGCACAACATGCTCAGAACGGTAAAGAAACTGTTCAAGATACGGAATGGGCTGATGCAGAGGAAGTATCTGCTGGTTCAGCTTCTGTCGATTATAAAAAACTTAAAGAACAGTATGATGAGCTAGATACTAGTTATAAAAGACTTTGGGCTGATCAACAGAATATGTTAAAAAGATTCCAGAAGGAAAAAGATGACCTAAGAAAATTTGCTGCTGCAAATACTGTTGAAGCTATTTTACCTGCTTTAGATAACTTTGATTTTGCAAAGAAAAGTTTAAAACCAGATACAGCTTTTGAAGAAGTGATTAAGAGCTTTGATATGCTTAAAACTCAATTCCAAATGGCATTACAGGCTGTAGGCTTAAATGAGATCCCTACTAATATTCCTTTTGATCCTACTAAGCATGAAGCTGTGACGAATGTACCGAGTAATGATCATGAACCTGGTACTATTATTGAAGTGGTAAAACCTGGTTACGTGATCGGTGAAAGAGTAGTTCGTGCTGCTACTGTAGTGGTATCTTCTAAGCCTGAGTAAGTATTGTGGAGCTAGAGAAAAAAAATTATTTAGTGATTGGTTTAGGACGATTCGGTTCAAATGTAGCAGCATCTTTCTATAATAATGGGCATGATGTTCTAGCTGTAGATAAAGATATTAATGTCGTCCAGAATGTAATTGACCAGAAATTATTAGAAAATGCGATGCAGATTGATGGTATTGATTCTAATTCTTTACAAAGACTAAACCTTGACAGATTTGAAGCGGTAATCGTATCTGTAGGTACTAGTATCGAAGATAGTTTGCTTATTTGTGCAACTCTTAAGGAGTTAGGGGTTAATAAAGTAGTAGCTAAAGCTAGTAACCAAATGCACGGTAGAATTTTAGAGAAAATAGGTGTTGATTTAATCGTTTACCCTGAAGCTGAAATGGGAAGAAGGGTGGCCAACCAACTTATGGGGCTTAATTTCCTTGATGAGTTCCCATTAACAGAAAACTTTAGTATCAGTGAAATCAGCTTACCTAAAGTCTATGATGATAAAACTTTAGCTGAATCTAAGATTAGATCTGATTATCATTTGAATATTCTTGCGATAAGAAGAGCAGGTGGTCACTTCAGCATTTCTCCATCCCCAGCTACGACATTCCAGAGTGCTGACCACATCCTAGTAATCGGTACTCATGATGATATCGAAAAATTTAAAGAACTAAATGCCTAACTATAAGTTAACTATAGAGTATAACGGCGCAAATTTTTCAGGTTCACAAGTGCAATCTCGTGGACTTGAAAATCAGAATGAATCCATTTTAAGAACAGTTCAGGGAGAATTAGAAAAAGCTTTACAAATATACTTCAGAGTTTCTGAAAGAATATTAACTATTTTTTCGGGACGCACTGATACTGGAGTTCATGCTATCGGGCAAGTCGTTAATTTTAAAATTGCTTCCCAAGTCATTAAAACTCTAAGCGCTGAGTATGAAAATATCTTAGAAGAAAATCCTGATAAATTTTTAATCAGTTTGAATGGGATTTTACCTGATGATCTTGCTGTGGTGAAGATAGCAAGAGTTGTTGAGAATTTTAATGCACGCTTTGATGCTAAATCTAGAGAGTATTTATATAAAATTTTTGTAAGAAGGCATAAGCCTGTACTTCGTTTGGATAGTTTGACTTGGGTGAAAGAGCCATTAGACTTTGATGCAATGGCAGCTCACGCTAAGAAATTTTTAGGTAAGCAAGATTTTTCTGATTATTCTAAATTAGATGAGTCTCAGTCTGATATCTACTGTAATGTTTTAGAGTCCGAATTAGTTATGGAATCTAAGATTTGTTTTAAATTTAGGATTAAAGCTGATAGGTTTTTAAGACATATGGTTCGTAGGATAGTCGGAGAGTTAATAGAGGTCGGGAAGCAAGTTGCAGCTGGTGAAAAATATGACCCTGAGAATTTTACATTTATCTCTGAATCTGGCTCAAAGCAAGAATTAGTTAAGATTAAAGTTAATAAATCAGCAGCTCCTGAGGGATTGACTTTGATGGCTGTTGAGTATTAGCTAGTGCTATAGAAATGTCTTAATTCAGCTGTCCATGATGGTTTATCCTCTAAAATCTCATTTAATTTATCTGTGAGAGCAATTTTAATCCTGTCTATTATTTCTTTAGCAGAATCTTTTATAGTAAATCAGCGTTTCCTATATCAGCACATTCAGTTAAATAAGGTTCAAAATCTTTTAAATTTAGTGATTTTAAACCATTAGTTTTTAAACTCTTTTTGATAGTAAGCTCCAGCATTTTTCTTCTTAATTCATTATTAGGTTTTGAGAAATGATAATCAAAATCTGCTCTTCTTCTCATTGCTGCTGGAATCTGAGATCCAGTAAGGTTTGTAGTAACAAAAACACTTAACCCAGCACATAAAGGTGTAGTAATCTTTTCTGAAACCAATCTCTTTAAAGCATTAGTGATAGGCTTTCCTTCTAAAGGATCACTTGAATTAGTTCTTTTAGAGAGAGCTACCTCGTTAACGTAGCAGAATTGAAAAGGTTTCCCCAGTATCCTTAGCTCGCTGCTTAGCAAGTTTTAAACTCACTAATAAATCTTCTATTCTCCCTAAAGGTAAAACAATATCATCGAAATTTGGAAAGTAGCCGTAAGATTTTAGGAGAAATGAATTTGCTACTATTTATCAGATCACAACTATTTATTTGCCCTGGATTGTGATTTTATGGTCATAGCCCTATGTATTAAAGGCTGCAAAAAAGGAAAGTCAGGATCTTCAGTAGCATTAAAGCATCGAGAATTCTCCATTAATTTATTTAAGGATTCAGCAAACTCTTTCCTTAGAGTAATAGCGTTTTCTTCAGAAGGAAATTCATACTGACCATTAGAAGATGAACTTGGAAGACGGATATAAACTTGAGATAAATCAGGGTATTTAGTAAAAAAAGTTGATAATTTTTTTTGTAGTAACGGCAGAAGGTTTCTTATAGGGAAGGATTTAATGAAGTCTTCCTGACATTTGTAATGACTATCAGCTTCTAATAAGACCTTAATTATATTATCTTCAAGAGAGTATCTATCATCAAAAACTTCTATAAGTGGGGGTGGCTTTTGTTCAAATATTCCGTAACATGGATAGTCTATTTTTGTTTTTTTAAGTAAATTTCTCAATTCATTTTTTGCTCTGGACTCATCAATAGGTAAACTTATTTCTCTAATATCCTCAGTTACTGATGGTTTCATTCGGCAATTTCTTTCTAGCTCAGATAATATTTCACTCAAATCTGTATCCTTAGTGAGTATTTCGGGGCTTTCATTTAGTTCTCTTACTAATTCTTCCAAAAATTCTAAGCGGTCTCTACTTTTATATCCTGGAGCATTTAGAATAGTATTTTTAAGTAAGGTTTTTTTATCTTCTTTAGGTGCTGCAATTAATTTCAATGGAAATTGTGTAGATTCAATTATTCCTGCAATTTCATCTACAAGAATTTTAATTCGTGATTTTTCTTGAGGTGATTGATGAGCATTATGGCTAGAGTTACCAGTAGGAGTTATCATATTATCTTAATAATAGAGAAAAAAGAATGCTTTGTCAATACTTATTGATCAATACTTAGCTATATTTTTAAAATTTATTTTTAGCTATCTCGTTAGTTTTGTTAAGAAAAGCTTTTCATCTCTGCAATGAGTCTATTTGAAAAATTAAGCTAGATTTTGGAAACTGCTCTATTTAAGTTTGCTACCTTGTCAACTATTATCTTTATAAGACTTTGTATCTATATGAAAAGGGAGATTGAAATATGAATATAGAAGTATGTGTACCATCCAGAACTCTTAATAATAGAGCTGGATTAGGATTAGATCCAGAATTGAGAAAGCCGATTTTAGAGGCTGTAGATGAACTCAATGATGGGGGTAATCCTGATTCGTTTATTACATTTAATAAAAATCAATTTAATAAAGCATTTAGAAATGTGGATCTAAATACGAGTCATGCAATTTGGACTAAGTTAACTGAAGATTATCCATGTTCCACGCATTAAAAATAGTGAAGTAGAAATAGTAATTTCTACCTGTGATCAAAAACTTCCTAATGGAGAAAGATTGATTTGATATTTAGTTTTTATAAGTTGCTTCCTTATGGAAATTAAGTTCTAGAGTAGAATATCTGCTTATCTTCTTTGAATAGTTGATTAAAAACTAGGTTCTCGAGAATTACTCTTATATTTTACTTAGTTTAAAACAAGTTAACTACCCCAGTTAATTGCAGCTGAAATTCTAAAAACTCTTAATGAGCATGGTTATTAAGTGGGCTGAAAAAAAATTTCTTATTGAAATCTTGATACAAGCTGCTAGGTAAGTTATCACCACTTAAAACTGCAATTAACTAGGGCAGTTAAAAAATGTCTAAATCTCATCAAAATTAGATTTAACTAGAAGACAAATTTCCGCATTTAACCCTATAGATTCTCATAATTACCGAAAATATTTGCAAAACAAACCCGTAAAGTGGTATTATCTATAATTCAATTTAAGGTAGCTATTCTCTAATTCATATTAATCAATTATAGGTAATAGTTAAGTTTTAAGTTCATGGTTAGGTTATGAATAATGTAAGTTTATTGTTAACACGTCGATTTAGAAGTGGTCCTGAAAATTCAAAGCGTGGTCGCCCTGATACTGGGAAAGGGAAGACAACTCCTGGTAGAAGAAACTCCCTTAGTAAATTAAGCAGAGTACCCCCCCAAATGACGCAGATGCAGAAGTTTGAGCATAATCTTAAACAACTTTTGAGGAGACATGATCTTATAGATGTTTTTAATTTTTCTAAATCTTCTATTACTAGTGAGGATGAAGAGCCAGCTAATGGAACCTCTCAAGTTCACTACAGTAAACCATTAAATTTACTTAGTTTGATACTAAATATTGCAGATTGTAAATTTAAAGATGAAAAAGATCAAAGTTCTGTTGGAGTAGAATCTTATGTGGATTATCAACAAATAGAAGGTATCCTTTTGTCGGAAAGATTTAGGGATGATATCCTAAACATCATAAAAGAACATCACAATCTATTTAATCAAACAGATACTGGACAAGAGCCTAACAAGTTAGCTGAGGAAATTTTATCTAAAGCTGAAGCCCAGGCGATGGAAAATGATCTCGAAAGAAATACTATAAAACATATATATACACAAATCAAAAATCAAAAATCTAAATCTAAATCTGAACCTCTATTTATTTTAGGTACCGGTGGCCAATTGCTCCTGGTAGATAGAAATGGAAATCCATTACAAGATTAGCCATCTCACAATAATGATGTACCTTGAGATTTACTAGTTTCTATACTATATATCTTTCAAGATGAAAGATGAGCAAAAAGAAGCTAAATTGCTCTACTCTTCTTAGTAAATTACCTTAAGGATGTCCTGCAAAACTCAAATTTCAGTGTAGAGGTAGTAAAAGTAAACT
>CALBDR010000201.1 GCA_937927525.1 uncultured Candidatus Melainabacteria bacterium | reverse complement strand
AAGACGGCATACGAGATTTCTGCCTGTCTCGTGGGCTCGGGGATGTGTATAAGAGACCGCTTTAATATTCCCTGGTGCGGCTCCCTATGGTGGTCCTGGTCCACAAACTGGTGCAATAAACTCGGTAGTACAGTATGGTACAACCATCACAGTAGGTGAGGACGATGTTCAGTTCTTAAAAACCATCGACATGCAGAATCTATTCGATCCGATTAAAGTTCCACCTTTCTTCTATACAGTTGATTCCTCAGTTGAAAACTCAGTAGCAAATGTATCAATCGGTGGTGATGGTTCGATCTCTATCTTCGGATCAAGTTCTGAACGGATGATTATCGGTAGAGTCATACTTGCAAACTTTAGAAACTATGATGGTTTACTTGCAAAAGGAAGTTCACTCTATACTGAATCTCCAAACTCGGGCGTTGCCTCGATAGCCCTGCTCGGTGGTCCTAGTGATAAATCTGCCCCAGTCGTAGACTCTACACAAATAGTCTCAGGTGGTCTTGAAATGGGTAACGTCGATATAGCTGAAGAATTCTCGGATATGATCGCGTTCCAGAGAGGATTACAGGCAAGTGCCCGAACGATAAGTATTTCAGATGAGATCTTACAGTCAATTCTGAATATTTAATACTAATTATTAATTTTCCTCCTTGACCTAGTTTGAAATAGTTACAGTTACATAAATTTTTGGGAAGAGGGAGAAATAAAGGCAGCTACGACGGTAGCTGCCTTTTCCATTTTCAAGCATAGATATTTAATTAAAGGTGATAAAATTAGCCTTTGGATTTGAGAATTCATTATTATGAAAACCATCCAAGACGCTAAAGAATGGCTAGAAGCATCGCTTGAAAATGATGAAGCTAAAATTGAAGCACGCATAATTTTAGAAAATGTTTTAAATATCAACAACTCAGATTTAATCACTAAATCCTATGAATTAATTAGCAACAATGTCGTTCAAAAAATCAAAGATATTACGAAAATCAGGAATGAAACAAAAATCCCACTTGCTTATATATTAGAAGAAGCAAGGTTTTTGGATCTTAATTTATTTGTTAACAATGACGTCTTAATTCCCCGACCTGAAACTGAACTGCTTGTAGAAAAAGTTTTAGAAGAAATAAAAATCAGAAAAATCAGACAAGCTACTATTTTAGACATCGGAACAGGCTCTGGCTGTATAGCTATAGCGCTTAAAAAAGCTTTACCTAGTGCTACCGTTTACGCTTCAGACATCTCCAAAGCCTCACTCCAAGTAGCTTCTATCAATGCAGAAAAATACAACCTCGAGATTAATTTCATTTTAGGTGATTACCTAGACCCATTTTTAGGTCACCTAAAATCACGAATTGCACTACCTATCATTAAAGGTCCACCTCCATATTTTGATATCGTGGTATCTAACCCGCCATATATCAGCGAAGAAGATTATGAAGGTTTAGAAGCAGAATTATTCCATGAACCTAAACATGCTTTAGTAGGTTTTCCTTATAAGCATTTAAAAGAGCAACTCTCCGGTCTAATCAAAGAAAATGGGTTTTTTGTATTTGAATATGGTGAAGGGCAAAACTCTAGATTAAAAGAAATTTTTCCTAACATTGAAATTATTAAAGACCTTTCAGGTCTCGATCGTATAGGATTAGTAAACAGTTATGGCAAAGTTAGTTTGTAGTGATGATAATAAGAACCCAGCATCTGAAGTTAGCTTCAGTCTAAACCTTGGTGAGAAATTCCATGGTAAAAACCTTAAAAACGAATCTATAAATGAATTATGGCAAAGATTTAATATCGAATTAAAAAGTGGTCTAAAAACTATAAACTTTGATACTGATGCGAAAAAAGCTGCTGAAGTAAAAGGTTTGTTTTGCTTAAATATTAGTCCAGTAAATGAAATCAAACAACTATGTAGTAACCTAGAAGAATTCTTAAGTAATGAATCTCAAGAAAAATTGGTTTTTGAAACCATTGAACCAAGTTTAGAATTTACTATAGAGCGAGGTCACAGCAAGGCTTTTAAGGTCTACATATGGATAGACGCAGGCAATACCAGCACCATAATCTATACTTGGGATGCTATGGGCTTAAGATTTATGACAGACAGAAATAAAATAAAAGATTTTATTTCTGAACTGAAGGACCTACTATAACCACAGAAAGTTTCTCTGGATGAATATATTTTCTAGCAGCGGCATTTACCTGTTCTAAACTTATAGAATTAATAATCTCAGAATAATTATCTGGATAGTCCAAATCTAAATCATAAACTAGGATTTGCTTAGCAACTTCAGCGATATCATCATTACTAGAAAGATTCCTCACAGCAAAAGATCCAGTTAAGAAAGACTTAGTAGCCTCAAGCTCAGTTTCAGTAATTCCAGTTTTAAGAAATTCTGCTACAGCTTCTTTAGCAAGATCAATAGCCTTTTCAACATTCTCAGGATTAGCCCCTAAAGTAATATAGAAAGGACCAGGAGTAACTCCTGCTGAGAAAGAAGATCTAATATTATAAACTAAACCATTTTCATCTCTTACTTTAGTTCCTAACTTAGATGAAAGTGGGCTACCACCTAAAGCAAAGTTAGCTATAAATAAAGGGTAAAAATCTGGGTCATTCCTAGATATTTCACCGACATGCCCTATGAAAGCCTCGGATTGTTGCTTCGATTCCTTAATAATATGCTTTTTCTTAGGTTCTTTCAAGTTAACTTTTTTAGAGCTAGGCTTAATAACTTCAATTTTTCTATCCCAAGCAGATAAATATTTAGTCGTTAAAGACTTAGCTTCACTTTCACTCAAATCACCTACAGCAGAAAGATTCAAAGATTCAATAGCATAATGACTTTGGTAAAAATCTTTAATATCTTTTATAGTAACTGACTCGATAGCTTTTACCTTCTCAGCTGAGCTATAAGAATAAAACACATGACCTTTAGGATAAATCATTTTTAAAAGTTCTCGCTTCGCAAGACCACTTGGGTATTCGTCTTGTTGCTTAACTGTTTCCACTAACTCTTTCTTTAATTTCTCTAACTCAGTTACAGAGAAAGCTGGTTCAGAAATAATCTCTTCCAATAAGCTCATAACCTTAGTTAGATTTTTCTTCAATGAAGAAACTTCTACACTTGTCGTTTCTCTTCCAGTCTCAAATTCTATTTCAGCACCTAGAAGTTCAAGTATTTCAGCTATTTCAAACTTATCCTTAGATTTAGTTCCTCTATCGAGCATTGCACTTACCATATAAGCTAACCCAGGCTTATCACCATCTAAGTTAGATCCCGCAAAGATAGACATCTTAATAAAAACTAAAGGTAATGAATCATCTTTTTTATAAACTAAACGAGTTTTAGGATACTTATCAAGCTTAAGCTCTTTCAAACCAAGCTCAAAATTTGTATCAATTTTCCCTTTAGAATACTTAGGAGCAGTAATCTCTAAAAGCCTTTCAAGCTTAGCGCCATCTAAAGGCTCAACAACAGCGGAGCCATAGAACTGTTTATCACCTTGAGCTGATTTAATCTGTTTAGGCTTAGTTACAAGCAAACTATCACTTGCCTTTTCAGGAAGAAGTACTGCGACTGTTTTATTACTAGGTATGAAATATTTCTTCGCAATTTTTTTAATATCACTAGCTTTAATTTTCTTCAAATCCTCGTACCAGGTAAAATATTTTTCCCAATCACCAGTTATCACTTCAAAGTAAGCAATCTGCAATGCTTCATCATAAACACCATCTCTTTGATAAATTTCAGAAGATTCAACCCTAGCCCTTGCTATAGCAAGTTCTTCTTTAGAAATATTAGTTTTAATATCTTCTAATTCGGTATCCACTATCCTCTCAATCTCTGTGACATCAGCATCAGGACTAAGATTAATAACAATTTTATATAAAGCCGGATCTCGATTAGATTCAGCATAACCATTAACATCAATCGCAAGTCCAGTATCCACAAGCTTTTTATAAAGTCTTGATGTCGTACCATTAAATAATAATTCATCAATAATATTTAAGGCTTTAATATCAGGGTGTGCAAATTCAGGAATATGAAACGCAACTGACAGAAGCTGCATCTGCCCAGGGTAATACAAAGTAGTCTTTCTAGATTCTTTTTGCTTAGGCTCCTCAGCTACTTTATGATGAGGCGTTTCATTTGCTTTATAACGCCCAAAGTATTTATCAATGAGGTCTAAGGCTAAATCTTTATCAAAATTTCCAGCAAGCATTATAAAAGAGTTATTAGGAGCATAATATTTATCATAAAAAGCTCTCATAACTTCTTCGTTAATATTATGCAGATCATCTTTCCAACCTATAATAGGGTTATGGTAAGGATGCTTCTGGAATGCTGTAGCTCGAAGTTGTTTACCTAAAAGAGTCGTAGGATAGTTTTCACCACCTTCAAGTTCAGAAATAATTACACTTCTCTCTAAGTCAATCTCTTCTTGAGATAAACGAGAATTTCTCATTCTATCTGATTCAATTTTAATAGCTAATTCTAAATTCTCTGGGGCAAAGTTTTCATAATATGCTGTGTAATCATAGCTGGTAAAAGCATTAAAGATTCCACCTTGAAGCTGAATAGCTTGTGCAATCTCACCTTTTTTGAAGTCATCAGTACCTTTAAACATCATATGTTCAAGGTAATGTGCGATTCCTGTCTCATTCCCAAGTTCATTACGACTACCTACTCGATACCAGACTTGAAAACTAATTAAAGGGGCATTTAGATCTTGTTTTAATAAAACTTTTAAACCATTAGATAAACGATACTCATCTAAGCCGTGTGAGCTTTTTACAAATTCAGATTTTGGCTTGCTTTTTATAAATGCCATATTCGTACTAACAATAATATATATGATTATCGTAAGAAATTTAAGTACTAATTTTACGTTAAAATTTCTCTCACTACTAAAAGTATATTCCACATTTTTAAAAGAATTAAAAGCCATTTCCCTTAATTAATATTAAACCAAGATTGTGCTATCCTTATGGATTGACGTGATAAAACTTGACAATAAATTTTTAGAGTTCGAATTGATTACCCAAGAAGGTATTCTGGTTGCTGATAAAGTTATAAAAGTAAAAGTTCATACGTCACTTGGTGGACTTACTATTCTTCCTAATCACGCTGAAATTAAATCTGATATTAAACCTGGTACTATGAAAGTTAGCTTTTTAGATGAATCTAAAGAAGATGTTAAATACACTCTTTCTGAAGGTGTTCTAGAAGCAAGCCCAAGCAAAATAACTATCATTGCTCAAACTGCTAAAGTTAAAGAAGAAATCGACCCATATCAGTTATAATAAGTTTTGCTGCGAAGGCGGTAAAAGCGAACGAATCTGGTCAGGTGAGAAATCAAGCAGCCATAAGTTTAAACTTTTAGGTGTCTTCGCAGCATAAAATTTTATCAAAAAAATATTCACTTAAGTATTGACATTCGGCTACAATCGCCAAAGAATTACTCAAACTTCACCCAGATTCTCAACCAATTCAAGCTGCATAAACATTAACAAAAAATCCTTGCAAGCATTAAGTGACTAAGGGTACAATTAGCTTAGATCATGAGTTCTGGGCAACGTTATAAATTAGGTGAAATTTTAATAAGGCTTGGTGTACTTGATGATGAAAAGCTAAATAAAGCCCTTGCACTTCAAGCCGAACAAGACCCAGCAGAGAAGTTTCCTATCGGAAGAATCCTTTTAGAGGAAGGTTATATAGAACCTAATGATCTAATTGAAGCGATCAAAATTCAGACTGGTCAAGCTGAACTTCCTCCAGTAAAATAAGTGTCCTCATTGATTGACTCTTTAAAAAATCTCGAAATATTTCAAGGTAAGTCTAATTTTAATTTAGTCAAATGTCCTGGAAGAATCAGTTTTAGTAAGCATTGCGATTATATAAACAATGATTTACTCTATATCGCTGCTGATTATAATATTTACGCGGCTTCAGCCGCGACACAATCCTCAGAAAAAAAGTCTATAAATTTCAGAATAAAAATCATTAACCTTAACCCAGATTTCAAAGATTTTGAATTAAATTTAAGTAAAGACTACTTTAAGAACGAATCCATAATAAATGAATATAAATCTAACTGGTTTTTCTATGTTCTAAAGCTTCTAAATGAGCTTATTTTAGCCTCTAAAGAATCTTTTCAAGAAATAGAAGAATTATATATAGCTTTCAATAATAACCTTCCAGCTGCTGGCGGAATGAGTTCTTCTCATGCTTTAATACTCTCTTCGATGCTAAGCCTAAGTCTTTCATTAAAAATCGATAGCTTTTCAAATAAAATTCAGAACCCTAAATCAAAGTCTGAAAGTCTAGAAATCTTAAAACTTTGTCAAAAAATAGAACACTCTAAGGGCTTCAAATCAGGTTTAGGTGACCAAGCAGCACAGCTGCTATCTAAAAAAGACAAATTTTGCTTTGTGAAACTCTATCCGGAATTAAGCTATACCTATATCGACATACCAGAACATTTGGCTTTTATGATTCTCCCAAGCTTTATCAAAGCCGAAAAAACTAGCAAAGAATACCAAAGTACCCCTAAATACTTTGAAAATTATTCATATTTAAATGAATTTTGGTTTGAGCGAGTAAAAAATCAGCCTGAAATCCAAGCAAAATTCTCATCTAAGGAATACTTCCATCTTGGTGACCTTTTATATATCTACAATAGTAAAAAACTTTTAGAATCAATTTCCTCTATAGAAGATGAAAAACTAAAATATTTAAGCCTGTACGCACTCGCAGAAGGAGCAAGGTTAAAAGAACTCAAAGAAGATTTCTCAGAAAGTAAATTATACAACCATATTAATCTTTCGCATCTTGCCGAAAATATAGATAAAGATAAAATGCAAACCCAAGAAACTATAGGCTTAACAAAGCAGTTAAGTGAGCATATTGGAGCTTACAGATCTAGCACATCAACAAATGATGAGATCGCAGAATTAGCCTTAAAGATAGATGGTGTATATGCATGTTCAATTATGGGAGCTGGCTTAGGTGGCAACAATCTCGCTATAGTAGAAAAAGAAAAAGCAAGTAAAATAAAAAAAATTCTTATTAAAAATTATTACTCAAAGAAAAAACAGGCTTTAGAAGCCGAAAAAGCTATCCTTGTAAATACCAGTTCATCTGCTCTAGAACAAATTATCTAAAAAAAATCATATTCTTATCCACCTCTTAACCTAGACGGTAAATATAATGTCTGTAAATTAAAAATAGGGGGGTAAACAAGTGAAGCACGAAGATTTCATTGTTGATACAAAACTAAATTCAAACTTATTATTAGAAAAGTTCTTAGTAGATTGTCATGAATTAATTGATGAGCATCCAGATGATAGCTTGTGTATAGCTTATCTAGCAGATAGTATAGCTATGATTTACTATCATCGTGAATATGCGACATTAGATGAGTTCTTGGAAGAAAACGAAGAGTTTATTGATGAAGATAAAAAAGAATGGGTAATTAACAACTGGGCTCATTTAGACCAAATGTCTGAAGGTGAAAGAGCTGAGCTGATTATTGAATCTGTTAATCAAATCCAATTCTTAGTTTCATAGAGGCGTGGCAGGCTAGATAAAGGCTAAGCTAGTACTTCAGAAATTTTCTCTAGTACTCTGCTCTTTAGATCTTCAAAGCTAGTGGCATCGCAATTAAAACCAGCAGCTCTAGCATGACCACCACCATTAAGTTGGAGAGCGATTTGAGAGCAATCAACTTCACAAGCACTCCTCAAACTGCCTTTATAATTAGCGTTAGCGAGCTTATCTTCACGAAGATAAATACACATATCTACATCTTTAATTCGCATTAAATGATCTACGATTTCATCGGTATCCTCATCTTTTGCGTTAAGACTCTCAAGAGTCTTTCGCGAAGTAGTAGCATAAGCAATACTCAAAGACTTTTTAGGATTATCAAGCGTAACCAATTCTACACTGTCCAAAGCATCACCAATAACTCTTATGGTTCTATAAGGCATTTGGTTAAATAATAAATTATATAGTTTACTAGGTTCAGCTCCTAGATTAACAAGTTCTGCTGCCCACTCAAAAACATGAGGGGTAGTATTACTGTGTCTAAAGCCGCCAGTATCTGTAAGAAGGGTGATGTAAAGAAGACTTGCTAAGTCCTTATCTATCTCTAAACGCTTTTGATTCAACTTATTTAAATCATTTAAAATATCTTTTACCACTTGCCCTGTGCAAGTAGCTTCAGCGTCCACCCAGTTTAAGTCTGCATAAAGAGGATTAGAAAGGTGATGATCCACATTAATAGTGATCTTAGCTTTTCCCCAAATATTTCCAGCAGAGCCTAAACGTTTTATAGAACCGCAATCACAGCTAAAACTCAAATCATATTCATCTAAAAGCTGCTCTTTGTCTGCATCTTTCATAGAACAATAAACTTTTTCTTGGTCAGGAAAGAATTTATAAACAGCAGGAACTTCATCGTGCATAACACGATCAACTCTTTCTAAACCAAAGTCCTCTAGAACTTTCGCTAAAGCCAGCATAGAGCCTAAAGTATCTCCATCGGGATTTAAATGAGCAGTAACAACTGCAGTTTTAGCATTTTTAATTGCTTCTATAATTTCAGAAGCAGCAATAGACTTTTTTTCTAAAGTTTCAGACATCTATATGATTTTAACAGGAATTATCCAGCAGGATTCCATCCAGCGTTATAATCACCACTCAGACCGTAAGGATAATTATTAAGTCCATAAGAATTATTATTAAAAAGATTGTCAGAACTAAAAATAGAGTTTCTTAAAGGGTCACTATAAAAAGAATAATTCATTCTAAGATTTCTATTTTGTGGTTGGTAAACATTATTCACCCACTGATTTGCTTCACTGCGCAATCTATTAGCATATGCATTACCAGAACCAGGATTTAGAGTATTAGAAGGGTAACTACTTCGTGAAAAAGAGTCAGAGTTAGTGGACTTTGGTCCACTTAAATTACTCTGTGACCCAAGAGAATAAGCATTTTTCAATTCATCAGTAGTAAAATTAGTAGCTAGCTTTTGCAAATTCGCCATATACATATCTAAATGAGCTTTTCTTTCTTCAACAAAAGGTTTAATATCACTATTAATATCTAAAAGCTCAGCTTTTTTCAAAGATACTGAACCATCGGATGAAAAACGAAAATTTTTAGCAAGTTTAGATTCTTGATCTAATTTAAAAATCTCATCTAGATTTTCATCACAAAAACTAGATAAGAAATTAAAGCGCTTGGCTGCAGTATCTAGATTTTTACCTTTAAGAATTAATTTAGTAATATTAGAATCTTTTCCATAAGTCTCTTCAATATCTTTTTTACTAGCCTTTTCAAGAACTCCAGCAAGATTAGCTTTAAAATAATCATCCATAGAGTCACTTAAATCTTTGGATGTGTTACTGGACAGCTTACGTGAACTCTGTAAACCTCTATAAATAGCCAAGTTTTGTTCATTTGTTAAAGTAGTATTTAACTTTTCCTCAAATATACCCTTAATGTGGTTTACTGCTACTTTATCGATAGTTTCCTGAACACGAAAATCAGCTTGACTTCCATAATCGGTATTAGAATAGGCACTAGTTTTATGAGTGTAAGGGTTTACTTTAGTACCAGAAGGATTATACTGCTGATTTAATGAGCCTAAAATTTTACTTACTGTATTTAAGAAATCATAACTAAAGCTATCCTTAGCAATACCCAAAGAGTGAGCAATATTTAAGTTTCCAAGAGAAACATTAGGAGTATTTCCAGGCTGAGTAGTCATTTTTATACCTTACGCGTTTATCTATGCTAGATATATCAATAATAGGTTAAATCTCGGTTAAAAAGTTATCTAAGCTTCAGCAATCAAACCAAAACTAGCAATCATAAGTAAACAAAGGAAGAAAACAGCATAAAAAATGATATTTTCAAAACTTACTTGTACATTATCTTTTTTCGCAGCAGCCATTTATCTCTCCTTAATCCTCAGCAGCTTCTTTAACTAACTCATCAGCTACATGAATTTTAAAATCTTCAATACGCTCTTTAAATTCATTTACTTGAACCTCAGACATCCAAAAACCTTGAAGTCTATTCTTCGGAACAGTCTTCTTAATCATAGGAGGTCTTAAACCTAATAATCTTTCTCTACAGAATTTATTACCTTCTCTAAAGTGGCAATCACCAATCTGACAACCCATAGCAATAACACCGTCAGCTCCAGATTTGAATGCAGATTCAATCATTCTTGGTTGAATCATACCACTACAAGGAACCTGAATAACATCACAGTTATCAACACCATTTAATTTAGTTTGATCAAGTTCACCTTCTAAATTAACACTTCTTTCACAAGCTATAACAGCGACTCTAACCTCATCTTTTGACTTAGGTTTTTTGTCTTCTGTTTCCTCAGCGTTTATTACATCTTCTGCCATATTTAAAATACCTTAGTTAAATTATACTCCTAATCTTGTAACGCAATTCTAATATCGTCCATTACTTGTGTAGATCTATAAGTAGGTAGTTCAATCGCATCAAAATTACAAGCCCCTACACATAATCCACACTCAGCACAACGATCACTAATAACAACCGCAAGCTCTTTATACTTACTACCGTCATTTCTCGGTGCCATGTAAATAGCTTCATAAGGGCAATCAATAGAACATAGCCTGCAACCTACACATGAGTCTTTATTTACAGATGCAGGTTCACTATCTTCAGATTTAACGAAGTTAGGTAATAAAGTCACTATAACTAAACCTAATATCAACACCGCCCATGCTCCATAATTTCCAAGAGCATCGATAAGAGGGAATAACCACAAATAGAACCAATCAACTTCAAAGTAACTAGGTTCTACACTTAAACTCGCTTCAGGACCAGAAAGCGCTGGTAAAGCTCCTGCTAAAACTAGTACGGTACCAGCAAGTAAAGATCCGATAGCCCAAGTCACATTTACAACTGGTCTAGAGATTCTCATGTAGTGAACCCATAAAAGAATTAACAATGCAAATGAAGTTCCAGTGTGTAAGAAGAACGACATGCTCATAGTATAGTTAGAAATTACATCACCATTAATAAAACCGTGAGAAAGTGTTTCACCGATGAAAGGTAAAGCAGCTAAGAACTCAGCAAACTTATTAACGATAATTAAAGATCTTTCATCCCAAACTAAAATATATCCAGAGATACCGATTACTAACATGAATACAGATAAAGCGATACCTGAATACCATGCAATAATTCTGTACTCTCTATATCTATCAGTGAAATAAACTCTAATAGCGTGAAGAATAACTGTTAGATACATCGCATCAGCAGCGTATCTGTGAATCCCTCTGATTACATCACCATAAGGAAGCTTCTTCGTTATATACTCAACTGACTGGTAAGCCGCTTCTAGAGTAGGTGTGTAATATGCAAATAGCAATAAACCTGATAAGAAGAGCATCCACATAAAGAAGTTTGGCATTGCTCCATGATAATAAAGTATGTTTTGCTCAGATGAAAATATCTTGTTAAGTATATCTTCAAGTCTTAATATTACTTTTTGTCCGCCGCGAACGATATTAGTTAACATAAAATTTCCTTATTTCTTTTTAGCCTGTGTTATTTCGTAGTTCTCAAGAGGTTTTCTGTTAGCAATTACAATTGCAAAGAAAGAGCTTACTAAAGCTAAACCTAAACAAATAGAATAACCTAAAGTCGAAATCTTTTTCTGAGCTACAGGATCTATCTCTAGACCTAAAGTTCCTAAAACAGTATTAATCATTTTTAAATTATTAAATGTTCCCTCATCAAAGTAAGCTGGGTCAGCACCTAATAATTCAAAATAGTGCATCAGAGTGAACATTCCACCGAAGAAGGCAAGGTTTACAAGAGCGATTACAATCGCTAACTCAACACTTATTAATCCCTGAGATTCTTTATTTTCAGCCATTATTTAAATCCTTTTTTCTCTTCTCGAAAAACTCATAAATTTTTTCGTAAGGAGCAAACGTAGTTCTTAAATTATCTTTGTCCTTTTCTTCAGAATAAATTTTATAAGTCATATAAAATACTGTAGAAGCAAAAACAATAGAGCTTACTATTAAAACTAAAGTAGCTTTATAGTTTTCACCAGCAGCATAAAGCTCATCAGTACTAAAGAACTGAGACAAAGAGATAACAGATACTAGAAAGACAAACCAGTACATAATAGATATAGGTTCATTTTTGGGTGAACAGTTTACTGATACATCCTCACCTCTTCGCTCAAGCTCATCGGATCTTTTGTTACGCGCCCAATCTTGAATTTGCTGACACTCACTAAAGTGATTGACAGCAAATTCTGATGTGCTAGTAATATCCTTACTCACTAAGCAGCAGCTCCTTCTTTTTTAGCCAACAACTTAGGGGTTTCGATGAACTTCTCATAGTACCAAGTCGCTACTAGTGCTAAGAATGAACCACCGTAGAAAATCCATAGACGTCCCCATGAACCATCAGCGAAGAATGTACCCTCTAAAGCACCTTCTAAAGGTAATCCAAAGTATGGAACTGTATGAATTCTAGAAAGGTAAAGGAATAAGAATAGGAAGAACATAGAAGTAAGCTTCCAGTAATTAAATCCTCTCATCTTACAAGAGAAGTATACACCTATAGCTACGATACCTGTACTACCAGCAATCCAATATGGAGGGTCAGTATTAATATTTGCAATGTTAAGAATAATCAATACTGAGAAAACAACAAAATTGATGAAGCCCATAATCGAAATAGCCATGATAAGTGGTCTTTTCGTGATAGCAGTTTCTTTACCAGTATCAAAGAAAGGTAAAAGCAATACTGTTGCAGGTATCAGAACTGTAACGAACGTCGCTAATACAGGCTCGATGTACTTGTACATTTGGTAAAGAGCTAAGAAATACCAGTCAGATAAAATTGGAAGTGGAGTTACTGAAGGGTTAGCTCTAGCTCCCATCTCAGCTGGGAAAATAGTCGCAGCTGCAGCTATCATCAAGATTACTAAGAAACCTTCACTCCAAGGTACATTGAATCTTTTCTTTTTATTACTGTAGAAATAAAGCTCAACTACGATTAATCCAATAGTAGAAAGAGCCATATGCATAGAATAGAATCTTGTAATTGTTGCTTGACCGATAGCACTACCACCTAAAAGAATTTGCTGAGTAGTCATTCCTATATTAAAGTTAATATACTGGTTTAAAAGCTTCATATCAAGAAGGATTCCTCCACCTTCAGATACAGGTACAGCAGGTAAGCTAGTTGGAACTCCCCACTTGATTAGTTGATTAACCACAGTCTCACCAAGAAAAGCTAGGTTAATACCGAATTGATCCATATAACCTGGGAAAGTAGCAAATACTTTAGTCGCCCAGAAAGCTCTCTGGTTCCAGATTAAAAGGTAACCTGATAAACCCGAATAAAAACCTAATAACATTAAGAAGAAACAAATCCATAAGTTAAACTCTCTGTTTCCTTTATAGTCAGCACAGATAAACATTCTGTACATTTTTAAGGTACCTACGATAATAAAAGCATCCGCACCATATTTGTGCATACCTCTCACAAGTGCGCCGAAAGGAATATGCTCTTGGATTCTTATAATACTGTCGTAAGCCTGCTCAGCTGTAGGAATATAAAAACCAACTAAAAGCACACCAGTGACAACAGTCACCATCCAAGTAAGCCACTGAAGAGGACCTAACTTATACCAAACGTTTTCTCTTTGCTTATCAACAAAAGTCTCATCAAAGAAATCAATGTTTTTAAACCTATCAAGAAAGAATTTCTTAACAGTATCTAAAGAAGGAATGTATTGCGCAATATTTGAACCGATACCAGTTACTGACATAATTATGAAATACCTCCAGACTCAAGACTCTCTATCGCAAGAACTCCATCTTTAACATTAAAGTTAAATTTAAATGGAGAACGCGGTGCTGGACCTGAAACAACTTTTCCTCTACCCTTAGTATCTTCCTGCATAGGATCATATACAGAAAGGTGACAAGGACAAGCGAAAACTTTTTGACCAGGATTAGGAGTGTAGTTATACCCTGCAGCAACTTCTGCTTCATTAGGAACGAAGTTAAATACACAACCTAAATGAGGGCAAACTCTACTGAAAACAACAAACTTAGGACTTCCATCTGCTTCATCGGCAGGTAAACGAACTGCTGCACCAGGAATGGTTTTGATCTGTTCGCTAATAGAAGTATATTCACGATTAGTTTCCTGGAACATAAAGTACTTAAAAGACCACGGCTCAGGGAAGTCATTTACATCAAATCTAATAACCTTTACTGGCTGTGGCTTATCTGGTGTTTTGAAAATTTCTAAAGTCGCTAAAGGACCAGAACTTGGCTTTAAATATCTAACAAATGGAGATAAAAGCGCAGCAGCTATAGTACCTATAATAGGCACTGAAAGTATAACCTTTATTAAATCTCTTTTTTCAAACTTCATGTTCACCTCTAATAAACTCCTTAAAAATAATTTACCCTTGCTTTTCAGCCTCTAAAGACTTTTTATACTCTTCTAAATTCTTTCTTCCTTGATCAAGTCTATCAAGCTCTTGAGAAAAACCAAACTGGCGAACATATCTTACAAGTTTCCAAATCATCTCTTCATCAAACTTGTAACCTTGATCAAAGTCAATTCTATTCTTCCATGCAGGCATTGCAGTCCATGGAATACCATGTGTGATTTCTTTATGTAATTTATTATCAGACCTAGTATAAAGTCTTTCAAACATATTAAAATTTGCAGGCATCGGCTTCAATGCTTTATGTAAGTTTCCATCTCCATGTCCTCTAGTACCATGACATACTGCACAGTTACCACCAAAGATAGAACTCATTTTTGCAAGTTCATCAGAATTTAACTTATAGTAACCAAGAATCTCAGATCTAGTATACATTAGAGCATCCCACATTTCATCACGGCTAAGTTTTTCTTTAAATGCTGGCATTCCTTTAGCATTACCATTTTTAATAGTCTCATACTGCTCTTCAGGTGATCTAGCTCTCATCATTTTTTTAGATAAAAAACCATCTTTTGGACTATCACCATGACATTGAGCACAGTTCTGCTTATATACCCACTTACCCGATTCAATAGATGGATCATGAGAAGGAAACTCATTTAATGCAAGCTTCGGATCCCAAGGCATTACTAAACTACTACCTAACACTTCTTTTTCATATGATTCAGCAGCTTTAGCTGCATTAAGTGAAAATGTGAAAACTGAGATTAGAATTATAAGCTTTATGATTTGCTTCATTGATTTAAATTTCTCCGTATTAATATCCATAAAAAGGAATCCAACTAATCGCGCACCAGACTATTACTAATATATATAAAACGATTAAAAATAAAGGTGGCTTGTTATGTCCAACCTTATATTCATTCGTAGGTTGTGCTCCATGAGGCTTTACTCCAGGTGGTAAACCTGTTGATATTGGCGACATTTCATCAAATTGATTATTATCTGTCATAACTTAAAATCTCCTAACAGTCCATCATCTCCAACTTAGCAGCTTCAATATCTTTGAACTGCCCAGTTCTAAAGCCCCAGTACGCAAGAATACTTGCAATTCCGAAGAAGCTAATACAAAGTAAACAGAAGATAGCGATACCTTCTTTATTAAAAGTAGCTAAAATCCATTCTCTGAATTCTAAGAGAAGATTAGTGTCCACCATGTCCTCCTGAAGATGAATTACCACCTTTCTTCTTATTCTTAGCTAAATTTTTGTAATTATCACGAACTCTTTCAGGTAAAGCAGATTGTGATTGCCATGCTTCAGAATCTATAGTTTGATACGGCTCAATAATAGGCGATTTATCCTGAGGTAATGTTTTAAGGAAAGCTACCAGATACCACATTTGTTCAGGCTCAAGCTTAAGCTTCCACCTAGGCATTCTAGTACCAGGCACACCTTCAGCAACTCTCCAATACCAAGTGTGATCTGAGTAAGCTTTATAGTAAGGTCTTGAGAAATTAGCAGGTTTTTTAGCCATCGCTAAAGCGTTAGGACCGTTACCTAAACCATTTAGGCCATGGCACACTGCACAATTCTGTCTAAATATACCAGCTCCAGCATTTGCGGCAGCAGCACTATCAACGTTAGGTTTATGGTGCTCTGAAGCATGCCAGAAAGCTTCATCTGCTTCAGGGTAGTAAGCTTCATAAATATGCCTATTATCAGGATCATCAAATCTTTTTCTACCTAAGGTCTGCAAATAAGAAACTAAATACCCTAAATCATCATCAGATAAGTAACTAAATGATGGCATTATCGAACCAGGGTTATATTCTCTAGGATTCTTCAAGTGACCTACGTGCCATTCATCAGGAAGTTTTCCACCTTCATTAGATAAATCAGGGCCAGTTCTAGAAGTACCTAAAACATTAGGAGTTTCATTTGCATAATCACCAGCAAATACTCTTGAACCGAAGTCTCTATCTTGAGGTCTTACAAACTGTGAATGACAATAGAAACAACCTTCTCTAACGTAGATAGCTCTTCCTTTCCCAGCGTCGTTTAATACAGGTAAACCTTGTTCATCTCTTTTAATAGTTCCATCTGCTTGCTTTTCAACATACTCCATCGCATATTTACTAGGCTCAGACTTTAATGAAGGTAAATTCGGTATTGCAACAACAACTGTATAAATTATCGCAAATGAAAATGCAACAACTATAGCAGGAAGGATGTAACCTTTTGCACCTACTGACTTATTTTCGTTTGAATTCTTATCTTCTGACATGTTTACTTAGAATCTCCTTCAATCGGAACTGCAACTTTAATTTCTAACTCAGATGAGATAGGTTTCTCTCTCATAGTCATATAGATGTTATATCCAAATAAACAACTACTTAAGAACATCAAGACTCCACCTATGCTTCTAACAAGCCACATAGGAGGAAGAATTAATCCCCACTGTGCTACAGGGTAACCTAGAGCCCAACCAGCAGCTTGCTGTAAACCACCAATAGTTAAACTTGAGAAAAATAAGAAGAAACCTATTAATAGTAACCAATAGTGCCATTTAACTAAGCGAACACTATAGATTCTTTGACCAGTTAATCTTTGTAAACCGTAGTAAATAGCACCGATTACAAAAAAAGTGAATGTACCTAATAATGCTGCATGTGCGTGACCAACTACCCACTGAGTAAAGTGAATGTACCAGTTAATACCTCTAGTAGCTTGAAATGGCCCTTGCAAACAAGTTACTAAATACCAGAATGCACCAGTAAGAACGAATCTTAAAGGCATGTTAGTAGTTAGCATCCACCAACTTCCTTTCATAGTCATATAGAAGTTAACTAATACTGAAATAACAGGAATTACTAATGCTGCAGAGAAAATTACAGCAAGAGCTTTTAGCCACTCAGGAACTGGTGACTGTAATAAGTGGTGAGTACCAGTAGGTGCATAGAAAAATGCAATAGTCCAGAAACCGAACATCGATAAACTGTGACTCCAAATCGGCTTACCACTCATCTTAGGAAGCATATAGTAAGCGATACCGACACCTAGTACCGTAAACCACATACCTAAAATATTGTGTCCATAGAACCAGTTAAGGATACCATCGTTTAAACCTTCCATTGCAACGAAAGTTCTATTACCTACGATAAAGATGATAGGCATCCAGAAAAAGGCACCCATAATGTACCAAACAGAAACATACAGTTTCTTAACTGTTCTAGTTAAAAGTGTTCTAAAAAGGTTATATGAAACAGAACCAAGAGCAACGACAAAAAGAATATCTAAAGGCTCTCTATACTCTGCATACTCTCTTCCTTCTGTATATCCATTAGAAAGAGTAATGATTCCGACTAATATCCCAATGTTCCATAAATAACAAGCAAAATTGGCCAATTTCTCAGAGTGAAGCTTCGTTTTACAGAGTGCAGGGATTATATATAAACACGCACCAATGTTCGCCATAGACAACCAACCGAAAGCTACTGTGTTTACGTGTACAGGTCTTAGCCTCGTAAACGAAAGTTGAGCAACTCCCTTAGTTAGGTCCGGAAATGAAAACTCTAACGCACCTAGAAGACCAGCACCCATACCGACAATAAGCCAAACTATCGCCGAAAACATGAAAAATTTCGCTGCACTTCCCTCTTCACTACTAAAAATTCTGCGGATCATATACCTTTACAGCTACATTCTACCAACAGCTTTCGAAATGTCCACAAAAAAATATGAGATTTCTTAACTTTTCAGTTTTTATTTGCAGAAGCGGATTCTTTAGTTTTTAGTCAAGATTAAAAAAACAGAAAAAGCTCAAGACTCTTTATGAGTGAGATAGATTTCCCGCAGAATATTATTTTAATAAAAATTAAAGTAATTTTTTTCATTAAATAACACTTGATCTAAAAAGTAAAAATTCTTGCCTAAAATTATCTTCCGTAAAGATTAAAACAAATAATAAAACTAGTTGTGGTTTAAACCCTCACCAATTAAAACTTAAAAAGCAGTAGTTTGGTCATTTTTGCCACCTAAAAGACGAAGGTTCGAAGCATTAATTATTGATTTCTTCTGCTCAGCACCTGAATTTCTATCAGTCCAAGTTTCAAAATCAATTTCACCTTCTATAGCAATTAGAGAGCCTTTTTTTACATACTCACCAGCAATTTCTGCTTGACGACCCCAAACTTTAATATTGAACCAATCTGTTTCTTTGTTTTTAGTAGGGCGATTAACAGCTAACGAAAAATCAGCAACACAAGAACCAGATTCAAAGTATCTGATCTCTGGATCACGGCCAGCTCTTCCGACCACGATAATATTGTTAACTCTTTTTTCTTTTTGCATAGCTTAGTAAATCATATTAACAAATAATTATTTTTTTTCGCTAATTACTTTAGCCGTGTAACAAAAAATTAGTTTTGATATAATATACTTCGCTATGGGTAATAAAATAGATGGAAAAGTATTAGGAATCGACTTAGGTACCACTAACTCTTGTGTAGCAGTTATGGAAGGTGGTCAGGGAACTGTAATCCCTAACTCAGAAGGTGCTAGAACCACTCCTTCGGTAGTAGCTTTTGGAGACACTATAACTGTTGGACAGATCGCAAAGCGTGGTCGTGTAATGAAGCCCACTGAAACTATTTTCAGTGCTAAGCGTTTAATCGGACATAGCTGGGATGAAGTTTCAGATGTTCTAGAAGCGTTACCATATGAAACTGTTAAAGGAAAGAATAACTCTGTGGATATTAAAGTGGCTGGTAAAAACTACACGCCTCAAGAAATTTCTGCTGAGATTCTTAGAAAATTAAAAGAAGACGCTGAGTCTTACTTAGGTCAAAAAGTTAATCATGCAGTAATTACTGTACCTGCATACTTCAATGACTCTCAAAGACAAGCCACTAAAGATGCTGGTAAAATTGCTGGACTCGAAGTCCTTAGAATTATTAATGAACCTACAGCAGCAGCTCTTGCTTATGGTTTAGATAAAAAAGAGGATTCTACTATCTTGGTATTTGACTTAGGTGGTGGTACTTTTGACGTTAGTATTCTTGAACTTGGTGACGGAGTATTTGAAGTCAAAGCGACAGCTGGTGACTCAAGACTTGGTGGTGATGACTTCGATTCAGTAATCGTAGATTACATAGCTGAAGACTTTAGAAATAGTAATGGTATTGACCTTAAGCAAGACTCTCAAGCATTACAAAGACTTACTGAAGCAGCTGAGAAAGTTAAGATTGAGCTTTCTACTTTAAGTGAAAGTACTGTTAGCCTACCGTTTATTACAGCTGATGCATCTGGTCCTAAACACTTAGAAACTTCTATTTCAAGATCTAAGTTTGAAACACTTTGTGACAAACTATTTGATAAATTAAAAGGTCCTCTTAACCAAGCAATCAAAGATGCTGACGTTAATATCTCTGAGATTGATGAAGTCGTTTTAGTTGGTGGTTCTACTAGAATCCCTGCTGTTAAGAAGATCGTTAAAGATATTACTGGTAAGGAACCTAACCAAGGTGTTAACCCTGATGAAGTAGTTGCTATAGGTGCGGCTATTCAAGGTGGTGTTCTTGCAGGTGATGTTAAGGATGTAGTTTTACTTGATGTAACTCCACTTAGTTTAGGTATTGAAACTTTAGGTGGTGTGATGACTAAGCTCATCGAAAGAAACACTACTATCCCGACTAAGAAGTCTGAGACTTTCAGTACTGCAGAAGATAACCAAACAAGTGTAGACATAAAAGTCTATCAAGGTGAAAGATCTAGAGCTTCTGAAAATAAATTATTAGGTGACTTTAGGTTAGATGATATTCCTAGCGCGCCTAGAGGAATGCCTAAGATTGAAGTAACATTTGATATCGATGCTAACGGTATTCTAAATGTTTCAGCTAAAGATACTAACTCTGGTAAAGAACAGAAAATCTCTATTACCGCTACGACTAATCTTTCAGATTCTGATATCAACAGAATGGTTGAAGAGGCTGAAGCTAGAAAGAAAGAAGATGAAGAGTTTAAAAAATATGCTGACGAGCTTAACAAAGCTGATAGTAATGTTTATGGTGCTGAGAAACTTTTAAGTGAATTAAAAGATAAGCCTTTCGCTGATAAAGTTAAAAACGAAGCTGATAAATTAGAAGACGTAGCTAATCAATTACGTGATGCTGTTAAAAATAAATCACCATTAGAAGATTTAACACAAAAGTCGGTAGACATCCAGAATGCAATGATGGAACTTAATAAAGCTATGGCTCCATTTGCTCAAGACGAGGCTGCAAGTGCATCTTCTGGTTCTAACGAAGAGCCATCATCATCAACAAATGATGACGATGGTGTAATTGATGCTGAATTCAAAGCTAGCCAAGTTGACTAAAAACAGCTCTTCTGTAAAATAATCAAAAAGGTCAAAAAACATAATGCAATTACTGTGGGGAATTATCAAATTTTTTATTCAAAAAGTAATTTCATTTTTGTTAATTATTGCTTTGGTCTATTTTTCATGGAGTCTATTTAGCCATAGAGAAGATAAAAGAAAATTTACTATTAGTGTTGATAATATTTCTGGACTAAGCCGTGGAGCTCCAGTTTATCTAGGTGGAGCAAAAATCGGAAAAGTATTAAAAATCTTCCCTATAGCAAATACTGACGAAGTTGCTATAGAAGGTTTAATAACTCAAAAAGGACTAATA
>CALBDR010000200.1 GCA_937927525.1 uncultured Candidatus Melainabacteria bacterium | reverse complement strand
CACTTAGCCGATAGTTTTCTCCATCTAATACGTTCCACTTTGGATCTAGATCGTGCACAAGATCAGAGTTGCCAGAGAACTTTCGAATAAACCTATGATGAGTTTCTGCTATAGTTTTCATACGATTGACAGGTAGAGCATACTGTTCGAACGCAGCACAGTCAAATACCATTACACAAAACTCATGGCCACCAAAACGATTGCCCCGTCTAGCTGCTACTGGCTTACCTTGCATATCAATGTCAATAAGATCAGCCATGTCACGATAGTTAATCATGTCACAGTCAGTGTAGATTGCTCTACCTTTGAACTCACAGTACTCTGGGATAGCCCATCTAAAGCCAGAGAAGGGCGTAGACCACATTGGAGTATTCCATCCACCCCACCAACTGTCAGTATCGTTTGTCTGTCGCATCCAAACAATATCAAGCTCGCGGCTACAGTTCTGCCTCAAGCTGTATTCATATGCGCATTCTATTTCAGCGTCCTCTCCATTAGAAGAAGATCCAATAAAAATCCTCACTTCATCATTCATAACTCACCTCAATGTACTGTTGGCGATTCAAACTCCATAAGAGAAAAAGGTTCAATTAAATCATGATTGGTTGTAATGTATTCCATCATTTGCATATAATCATTGTCATCCAAAGCTGTGCGATAAAGTCTCATTGCTAAACCAATCATTGTACCAGCTACTGCAATACTACTATGTGTTGTACACTTCTCCATGACCATACTGAACATTTCTTGATACAGTTGCATGGTCTGTTCTTCGAGCTCTTCGTTAGAATATTCTGACATTCTACTCTCCGAATTTGTAGTTAAAGAATTCAATTTCTTTCTTATACATTGCCGATACCTTATCTATAAGGCGTTGGTCGGTGTACATTTCCGTATAGTGTTTTTTACGAAAGCCAGACTTCTTTCTGGTACCAGTAACCATCTCTTTGGTTAAAGGTAATCCAAACTTATCATTAAACAACGATACCAATGAGTCAGCTAGCTCACTGTACTGAATCACTTGGTCTACCTGCATACCACTATCGTCAGCATATAGTGCCCAATCCATAGGAGCAGCATACCACGAACCAAGCATATTGTCCACAAAATAATCAAAAGGAACTCCTTTGAAATCTGGTTCTCTCTCCGTCTTCCAAAAGTACTCGCTAACTGCCTTCTCCCATGGATTACGTTCAACAGTGAAAGTATAATAACTACTCCACGTATCGTGTCCGACAATATCTCTTATCATGTGCCACGGCTTGTGACCATCTGGTTGGTTAGGAAGTTTAGGGCCAATACCGATACGAGGAGTACCATCAATCTTGGAGCCAGTGCACCAATCTTGGTTAACGTCAAAGAAGTTTTCAACTATAATACTTTCGACTGTAGAGCCAGCTGTCTTCTTGGTCTTTACGAATATAAACTTATTACTATGTGAGACTAGCATTCTTAATATG
>CALBDR010000199.1 GCA_937927525.1 uncultured Candidatus Melainabacteria bacterium | reverse complement strand
CTTCAATCTAAGCCACCTGAACCCAAAGAGGATAAACCGAAGAAGATGGGAAAGAACCAGCATGGATTCCCTAAACTCACCAAAGGGCAGATCGACAAGGCAAAGGATTTACCCACGGAGCATAAGTGCAAAGACATTTTTGACTTCATTTGGAAGAACTGGGGCAGGAGGGATGATAAGGCTGCTGCACGTTGGGCTTGGTACAAGGTCTGCCTTGCCAGCACACCAGATGAGATAGCCGAACTGGGTAAGAAGTTGCTGAGGGTTGTGAACTACTACCGATCTACACCAAACGAAAGGCATTTCTGCAAGAAGCTGGGGAACTTTTTGAATCAAGGGAATCACGAAGAACTGGACGCAAAATACCTGCAGTTCACATCTGCCAGACTTTTGCCAGAGATTCCCAAGGAGGGTGAGAAGAAGGAAAAGGATAAGCCAAAGAAAGTGATATTAGTCCCTACTGCAAACAGGGATCAGGAAGATTTTGAGAGATTGCAGGAGACTGTCAGAAAGATTGAAGAAAGGGAGGAAAGAGATGCCAATAATCAATGACGGAAAGCTAATCCGCATGGCAATGGATGAGGAGTATTCGAAGTACGATATCGTGATTGATCCTTTTGATCTTGATGTACTATGCTCATTCCTCAACACAGACAGAAGTAGAGAACTGATATACCAAATACTAGACCCACTGTACTTCAAGAATAAGCTTCTCGCTTCATTATGGCTAATCTATAAGCATTTCTACGAGAATAAGACCCTTGACATAGGGACAGTAACAAACGAGCTAAAAACAGGCTTATTTGGGAAGACTCCAGAAGGTAATAAAATTAACTATCCGCACAAGATGATCGCAATTAACGATCAGATCATTGCAGGTTTACCAAGAAGCTTCAATTACGAAACTCTCAAGAGCGTTTATGAGCAGAGGGCTACGGAGTTTAGGAAGGCGAGGTTATTCGACAACTTACAAACTGTTGGCCTTGAGAGAGCTTTAATCAAAGACCGAGAGTATGAGATCAGGTTCTCAAGCATTGATCCAGAACTAGAATTTGAAACAACAATGGACAATGCAAAGGACAACTTCATAGCCCACGTAGAAAGGAAGTTGAGCAGGTCAAACATGCTTGATGGGTACAAGTGCTGGGACTGGATAAACGATATGATGTCAGGGATAAGACCTGGAGACATGGGGATTATTGCAGCAAGACCTGGAACTGGTAAGACGATGTTCGCAGTACAGATGGCATTGGAACTTTCCTCTAAAGACCCGAAGAGTAGGCCAGCAATCCTAAACATGGAGATGCCCAGAAAGCAGATTCTTCAGAGAATGATCCAATCATTTCACAATACGACAGAAGGAAATCTCTTCAAACTAACGAAGGAAGGGATAGTTAAGTTGATGGTTGATTGCCTGGAAGAAACTCAGATCATGATTACGGATCATTTGATAATGCCTTTCGAAGACATAATCTCATATGCTGAAGTTTTGTACGACAAAGGCCATAGGGTATTCTTTGTGGACTACATCCAGTTGGCAAAGGTGAAGGACAAGAAAAGGGATAAGTTCATGGTCATCGAGGACGCTGTAACAATGCAGAAGAACTTTTTAGCCAAGCATCCAGAAGCTCACTTCGTAAACCTTGCCCAAATAAAGAGAACTGACAAGAAAATACCGACGATCGATGATCTACGGTGGTGTTCCTACTTAGAGGAAGCTGCTGCCTGGGTTGCTTTACTATACGACGAAAAAGAAAAGGATTTAATAAATTCTCATGCGATTGATACTTACGAAGAGTTTAAGTTAAATTTGGATAAGAATCGCCATGGTGCTACTGGAATCCAGAAGCTTTACTGCAACAAGGCAAGGCAGATTGTAACTGAGATCAAGCCCTACGGTTTCGAGAACCCAGTGGAGGAAAAAGATGAAGATAGGTTTTGATATGGAGCAAGGCAAAGAGTTGGCTCAGAAGAAGTTAGATGGGTTCGTCGATGAGGTAGCGAAGGGATTTAAGGGTGATGCAGAAGTTGAGTTCTTAAAGACCGATGACTTCTACCAAGAATTGATTAAAGAATATGAAGATAAGATAAATGAAGCTTTCCTTGATGAGAGGTTTGAGGAAATGTTTAATTACATGAAAGAGTTGATTCTTCACTATGAAGACATGCGCTCACTACTGGAGGAAAAATGAGTTATCAAATTCACTTTCACAATGGAAAATATGAAGAAGGCCAGTTTGACATTGTAACATTTGAGGTTGCTTTAGGGGAAATGGCAATGAAGGAATATGAACTGAAGTGTACTGATCTCAACAGATACGACAAGTCAATTCACATCAACCATCTTCCCAGACTACTGCCTTTTTTGAATGATAAGGTTAAACTACAGGAGGCTTACGCACACTACTGGATGGAACAATGGGAAAAATAGCATTGATACAAGTCGATGGGAAGATGCCTAATCTAGCTCTTCTTCAGATTGGTCAATACCATCTGAACCAGGGGGATCATATCGAGATGTATGACCCCTTCAAGCAAAAAGTGTATGAGAAAATATACGCATCCAAGATATTCAACTTCTCCAACTACCCTGCAAGCTTCCCGAAGAACGCAATAGTAGGTGGAACTGGTGTAGATCCGTATGGGAAATTACCACCAGAGATTGAAGCCACTGTGATCAAAAAGGAAGCATGGGACGCTTTGTACCCCAACTTTGAGCCAAACCTTGGCTTTTCAATGAAGGGATGTCGGTTTAAGTGCGACTTCTGTGTAGTCCCCAAAAAGGAGGGGAGGCCGATAGGCTTTAATGCCTTAGAGGAAATCATGGTCAAGGACACGGACAAGTTAATCCTACTCGACAATGACTTCTTCGGTGGGCCGAACTGGGAGTCGGTAATCCAAGAGATTATCGCAAAGAAGATTAAGGTCTGCTTCCAGCAAGGTCTTAACATTCGCATTATAAAACCAAAGCAAGCATGGTATTTAGGCAGGACTAAGTTCTGGAATGTGAGCTTTAGTGCGAGGAGAATAACTTTCGCTTGGGATCAATTCAAAGACAAGAAGTTGATCGAAAGAGGTATCGACTTACTGGTTGAAAACGGAGTGAAGCCATACAAGATGCAGTTCTTTGTACTTATTGGCTTCGATTCCACGGAGCAAGAAGATTTAGAGAGAGTAGAATATCTCAGAGATCGTGGATGCGATGTCTTTTGTATGAGAATGATGGAACGTGAACATTATGAGTCTGATGAGGCAATGGAAAGAGCGAGGCAATTCCAAAGGTGGGTTAATCGCAGACAACTATTTAAGTCATGTACTTTTGAAGAGTATATGAAA
>CALBDR010000198.1 GCA_937927525.1 uncultured Candidatus Melainabacteria bacterium | reverse complement strand
CATCGATGTAGAACACTCTTCTTTCAGGAGCACGTGCAAGACGATAGATTACAGTAGCATCTTCCAACATACGTAGCTGGTTGAGAGGCTTGATTGCTTTGTGAAGATGAGAAAGGACCATCTTGTTTCTGTTATCCATCATACCAGATGTACACAGAGCGATAGAATCTTTAGCAATCTTTAAGCCTTGGTTAGTTGATGTTAAACCTTTGGCATTGAATAGGAAGTATTCATTGTATCCTTTATGGATAGTAGCGGAAGTAGAAGGACCTTGATCTCTAGCTTTTTTAGTTTCTCTAACTTTACGAATCTTGCGAGGATCGATGTATCTTAACTCTTTGATCCCTTGACGAGGATTCTTCTCATCGATCATAATATGATAATACAAACGGCCATCGACATACCATCTACGGAAGATGTCATAACCTCTGTTTGAGAAATCTAGGAGTTTGAGTACTTGATCGAATTCTTCACGAATTCTTTTCTTAGCGGATTCAGTAAGGTCAGTATTGTCTAAGTTAATCTCAACAATACCGTCTTGATCCATAACAATAGATTCATTGACAATATCATCAATAGCATAATCGCATTCAGGTTGAGTTGACATTTCTCTGTAACGAGTAACGAGCTCACCCTCTGACTTTGCTGTGCCTTCAAGATCGACGTAAGTACCGTACGAACCACCAGGGGCAACTTCCATTGCTCCATCGTCAAGGGAGGGGGCTGCAAAGCTTTTTACGTTTTCTTCAGCTTGTTCTTGATTTTCACGGCCAATGGTAAAGCCGAAAAGGGTAACTGGCATGTTGTTCACCTATAGGGGTTGCCATATATTTAGGCAACCCCGTATCATAGTTTAACTTTAGGTAAGAGCGTTGATTACTGTATTCAGAGTATTTCCAAGATCTCCACCAGAACCAACTGTCCAGTAGTCGTATTGGAATGTTACACCAAACTCCATAATACCTTCAGTACCCCAATCGAGTGATATTGCATCGATTTCTGTTGGGTAAGCTCCAGTAAATGTATACGTTCTCAAAGGAAGACCTGTTTTAGAGAACTGAGTTACAGTAAGATCAGCTTTGTATGTGAATGGATTTGTAAAACTTACATCTCTAACGTTGTTTGCAAGACCGTTGATCTTAGATGACCATTCTTCCATTGAGTTACGAATTTCGTAATCTTCATCATTCAGAATAGTCACTGTCCATGGTGCAAACGTTCTGTTACCAGCAAAGTTTACTGCTCGTCCGAAATACTGGACAGGAATGTTTCCTACAGAGGCTGCTGGAATTTGAGCAGCCCTGACAAGGAATTTAGATCTGTCGCTTAGAGCTCCACCAAGTCCACCAATTGGGTTATTCAATTGGACCTCGAAGAGGGAGGGACGAGCTCCCCCTAGAGGCATTCTTGACTGGAATTCTGTTACGTTGAAAGCCATTGTTAAATCTCCTTCTTTGTTCTATTTATACTGAACCAACGACTTCTGAGAACTCGACACCAGATCTAACTGCTACAAAGTTCAACTGAATAAAGTTGATAGAACGGTTTGGCTTTATGAAGATATCACCCACGAACTCGTTACGATCAATTACTTCAGCAGTGTTGTTTGTAGAATCACATACTACTGAAAAGTCTGTGATACCACGTCTGCCCTGTACGTCTCTCAAGAACGGTTCAACTAAGTTACGGAACTGAGCTCTTGTGAATTCATCGTTGAATTCGAACAGTGAAGATTCAGCTGCAACTGCAATTGCTTTTTCTAGAACAATGAACAATCTACGAACGTTGATTCTATCGAATGCACTTGGGTTTGCTAACATTGTCTTGTCACCAAACAGTACTGTTCCCTGGCCAGGGAATGATACTACTGGGTTGACTCCTGCTTGATAGAGAACATCTCTTTCAGCCTTGTTTGGATTAAATGCAAGCTTAACAACGTTCTTAACATTTCCTCTGTTGAATCCAGCTGGTGAGAACCATGGATCTCTTTGGTTATCTGTTCTGACCATAAGACCAGCAGTGTCACCATTGAGAGGAACATATCTGTATACATCGTTGTACTTGTCGTACTGATACTTCCAACCTGAATCCATCACCGCAAATGAAGTAGAAGGAAGTGTATTTCTAAATGCAACAATGTCTTCTACTTCCGCTCCAGAGAAGCTTGAGTTGTTTACAACATCTGCTCTTTCTGGTGAGATAGTGACAATACAATCCTTACGAACTTCTGCAATTTCGTTAATCAAGTGCAAGATTCTAGTTTGATCTGCTGCACCAGCTGGCAACAATGAAATATCTACTTCATCTTTGTTCTTCAGCAAGTTGTAGCCTTTGATGAAATCAGCTGTTCTTGCTGTATCACCATCAGCACCATTTACGAAGTTGCCGTTGATTGGAAGTGAAGGAGTACCAAATGTTGTATCCTTAGCATTAGATCCTGCATTAGTAAGACCTGATGCATGAGCATTCCACTTAACCCAGCTTGAGTTTTGGTTGATGTAATCCTTGTAGTAGATGCTTCCACCCTGTGGTCCTTTGGCATCTTTTGCCTTAGACAAGCTTGGGAAGACTTCCAATACTGAATTTGGATTTCCTGTGATATCTCCATCTTCATCGACTACGACAACATGGATTTCGTCAGCTGTTCCTGATTGGCCATTTGCATAAGCAGAAGTACCAGGCTTACGGTCAACGTTTCTGAAGTATTCCCAACGACGAGTAAGG
>CALBDR010000197.1 GCA_937927525.1 uncultured Candidatus Melainabacteria bacterium | reverse complement strand
AGTCTTAACATTTTTATTCTCCGGTTAATTGTTCTCTATCATATTGAGAGCGGACCATAGAATAATGCTTGGCTTCGTTTGCCAACTGTCTCAGCGCCCTGTTATTATCAGGCAATAGTGTATCTTGCATAACATGCTTATCAGGATATTCAATCAATTCCTGATATTCAACCTGGTAGTAAGGCTGGAAGAAAGGTTCTGGATTAAGCTTTCTGAGCATCTCCTCTTGTCGGTCTAAATTAACTAGACCTCCAACTTTAGGATCAACTCTTAAAACTAATTCAAGTGTTTCTTCTTCCTCATCCTCTTCTATAATAATTTCTTCTTCTTTGACTTCAACTTCACGCTCCTCTTGTATTGCTAACCAGAATTCATAGAATTCGTCATCCGGTTCCAAGTACTCGACTGAGCTTACATATTTATAAACAGCGTCCAAAAAACCTGGACAATTTGGATCAGCGAGAGGATTCGTGCATATAATATCTGTTTCATCTACGTCCATTCTGTAAAGATATATAACAGAAGCATCAGTGACCGTTCCGTCACCTTCTACAGTGATAGAACCGTCACCCCACTGTTCTCCAGGTATGCCAGTGAATCTAAAGTTCTTTAGAATAGAATTACCAGGTAAACCAGACCAGTCATCAACCTCTTCAAAGACATATCCACCATTCACAGCGTCTTCGTTTCTAACATACACTGTAGCATCAGAGGTCGGGTCTTTGGACATGACATAGTAGTATGTTACGCCATTGACCTGCAATGATACGTTGGGTGATGAAAAATCTGGTAGAACATCTACAGGCGACCAGGTTAATCCGTCATTGACTGCGTTATTAGTAACTCCGTAGGTGGTATCAGCCTCCGCCGAGTAATACGGCAAGAATACCGAGAACGAGAGCGCCACCGATAAGAGTGGTCCTAGTGTCCGGATCAATGTTCATTCCTATACCTGGTTGAGAATCGGGTCTGCGTGACTGGTTGGACGGATCGTTCCATTCTGACTTTGCTTCTTCACCGATCTTACCGTCGATAGGGCAAGGTGTACCTGCGTCCATCATGGCCTGAAAGATTCTGCCATCTTGACACATAACTGATACGGCAGCAACCTTCATGCCCATATCGTACAGGGTCTTGGCGTTCTTTAGCTTTTCACAGTTCATGTCTCTGACAGTGGATCCTGCTGAGATTCCCAGGATCTGTGTCTGTACAGCACCAGATACCCCGACCGTACACAGGTCAGAGTTTGCTGTATTGATATTAGGGGAGATTGCCGTAGGAGGTGCAGTGATGACTGTGTTGGTCGAGTCACTGGTTGTCGTTACGGTACTTGTTGTGGTATTCTCTGTGACAATGGGATCATTGGTCGTGGTTGTGGTCTCGTCTTGAGCTACTGCTGCTGAAGCCGCCAGTGTCATGATAAAAGCAGCAAACATTCTTTTGAACATGGTGTTTGCCCTTTTTGATATTAGTATAGTATTTATAAAAAAAGAGGTGTACATTCAAGCCTGAATAATATATAATAACTCTCTAGAAATAGAAAGGAGCCCCTATGTCTTCCGTTATGGATAAACTTAAAAAGAACTCTAAGCTCAACCACACAGCAGTCCTGTCTGAGTCCAAGTTCTTTACTGACAAAGATATGATTCCCACTGACGTTCCTATGCTGAACGTCGCACTGTCCGGTTCACTTGAAGGTGGACTGACTCCAGGCCTTACGGTTCTTGCTGGTCCATCCAAGCACTTTAAGAGCTCATTCGCTCTAAAGATCGCATCAGCTTATATGAAGAAGTATCCTGAAGCTGTGATGCTGTTCTACGACTCTGAGTTTGGTTCACCGCAAGAATACTTCCAGAACTTTGATATCGATACCGAACGTGTACTGCACACTCCTATCACCAACGTTGAAGAGCTGAAGTTTGACTTGATCAACCAGCTCGAGCAGCTGGAACGTGACGACAAGGTGATCGTCATCATTGACTCTATCGGTAACATCGCTTCTAAGAAAGAACTGGAAGATGCGCTGAATGAGAAGTCTGTGGCAGATATGTCACGTGCCAAAGCATTGAAAGGTCTGTTCCGTATGGCAACACCATACTTGAGCATGAAAGACATTCCAATGCTAGCAATCAACCATACATATCAAGAGATCGGTCTGTTCCCTAAGGCTGTCGTTTCTGGTGGAACAGGAATCTATTACGCGGCAGATAACATCTGGATCATCGGCCGCCGCCAGAACAAGGTAGGCACCGAGATTGAAGGGTATGACTTTGTAATCAATGTGGAGAAGTCCAGATATGTACGAGAAAAGAAAATCATTCCCATCTCAGTTACTTGGGAAGGTGGCATCGATGAGTATTCCGGCCTACTTGATGTGGCTCTAGCAGGTCAGTTTGTCGTCAAACCGAAAAATGGCTGGTACGCCAAAGTCGACCAAGAAACAGGAGAAATCGATGGGAAAAACTTTAGGCAAAAAGAGTTAACAAAAGACTTCTGGTATGATATAAT
>CALBDR010000196.1 GCA_937927525.1 uncultured Candidatus Melainabacteria bacterium | reverse complement strand
AAAATTGATGCACAACAACAAGTAATCAGCTTATTAGAAGGACAACTTCAAAACGCTATTCTTGGTGGTGGTACGTCTACAAAAGAAGCAATCATTGGTTTTGGTTCAGCGGAAATTAGTAACGCTTCATTCACAACAGCAGGTACAGGAAGTATCGGTGAAATCTACAATAACGCAGTTGATGGTAATACAGTTGCTCAGTTCATTACTGCAATTGACGCAGGTTTAGGTGAAATGGGTCACGTAGGAGATACAGATGAATTAGAACAAGATGCGTTAAGACAGTTACTTTATCAAGCGAGAGCTTTACTTGGTGAATTAAGAATCGAGGAGCAAGCTTGGAACGGAGAGATCAACTCAGAGAAAACTCTAAGAAAAGAAGTAAACGACTTCGCGAAAGTATAATCTCTCTTAGTATGATATTTAAAGAGGAGGGGCTCGCCCCTTTCTCTTTTCTGAAAAAAGTAACAAATAAATTAAATATTTATTCAGACTATTTGAAAGTAGTCACTATTAAAGAACTAGTAACAGGCTAGTCTTTATAGGGATGTGAAAGTTTTTTAAATTCTATTGGCAGAAATGCCTCCACAACCCCAAGTTAAAAAAGGGCAGAGTAAAATCTGCTCTTTTTTACATTAAAAAAACATTCAGTTTTTTTATATTTATCCTTTACTTTTGATATAAATTTCGCTAGAATGTCATTCAACATTTTCAGCCGACCAAAAATGTATTAAAGAAAGTAATGGCAGAAAAAATACTCATTTTAGACTTTGGCTCTCAGTATACTGAACTCATAGCCAAGCGGATTCGCAAACTCAAGGTTTATAGTGAAGTACGATCATTTGACCACGGCATAGAAGAAATAGAAAGAGATTTAGAAAATGGCGCCCTAAAAGGCGTCATTTTGTCAGGTGGACCTAATAGCATATATGATGAAGAAGCTCTAATGTGTCATCCTGATATCCTAGAGTTAGACATACCGATACTAGGAATCTGCTACGGCATGCAGCTACTAGCTAACCATCACGGTTCAGAAGTAGCTAGAAGTAATAAAAGAGAATACGGTAGAGCCGATTTAGCTATTAACCAAGAATCTTTTAATGATGATAAATCTATATTTTATAAACTGAGTAAGGCTAGCCCTTCTGTTTGGATGAGTCACTGTGATTATGTAAATGAAGTCAGTGCTAAATCTAGCTTTGCAGTAAGTGCTTCTACCAGCAACACTGCTGTAGCAGCGATAGAAGATACAGAAAAGAAAATTTATGGCTTGCAGTTCCACCCAGAAGTTACTCACACAGAAATGGGCGATGAGATCATTAATAACTTTGTTCTTAATATCTGTAAATGTGAGCAAAGCTGGGACATGCATTGCTTCATAGAAAGTGAAGTTAATAAAATTAGAGATACCGTAGGTAGTAAAAAAGTATTATTAGCTTTATCAGGCGGGGTAGATAGTTCGACGCTAGCTTTCTTACTTCATAAAGCCATCGGCGACCAGTTAATCTGTATGTTTATTGACCATGGCTTCATGAGGAAAAATGAGCCTGAAGAGTTAATGCAAACTTTTGCAGATGATTTTCATATTAATGTTAAATACGTTGATGCTAAAAAACAGTTTCTAGATGCTCTTTCTGGAGTTTCAGAACCAGAGCAGAAAAGAAAAATTATCGGAAGAGAATTTATTACTAGCTTTGAAACTGAGGCTGAAAAACTTAAACTAGAAGAAAAAATTGAGTTTTTAGCTCAAGGAACGCTTTATTCAGATTTAATAGAATCAGCTGGTGTTCGAATCGACCCTAAAACTGGTAAAAGGGTAGCTGCCAGCATCAAATCTCATCACAATGTAGGTGGACTTCCAGAAGATTTATCATTTAAGTTAATCGAACCACTAAATACTTTATTTAAAGATGAAGTAAGAGAAGTGGCTCGTGAATTAGAATTGCCTGAACATATAATCAGAAGGCACCCTTTTCCTGGACCAGGTCTTGCAATTAGAGTTCTAGGAGAGATCACAGAAAGTAAAATCAAAACAGTTGCAGATGCAGATTACATAGTAAGAGAAGAGCTTGAAAGAGCTGGTATGTACGACGCTGTTTGGCAAATATTAACAGCTTTATTACCTGTTAAATCTGTAGGAGTTATGGGTGATAAAAGAACCTATGCTCACCCGATAGTATTAAGAGCGGTTACCAGTGAGGATGCCATGACCGCTGACTGGGCTAAGCTTCCTTACGACCTTTTAGGTACTATCAGTAACCGAATTGTAAATGAAGTTGAAGAAGTTAATAGAGTAGTTTACGACATAACGAGTAAACCACCAGCAACCATAGAATGGGAGTAAAAAGGAAGGCAGTAATTATGAACAATATACTTGAAGAAACAAACTTAGAACAAGAATATATCAGTATCGGCAGAGCTAAAAAAGCCAGAAGAGCTTATGGCTTTGATGAAATTTCTTTAGTCCCTAACGGTAACACACTTGACATCGAACTATGTGACGCCAGTTGGCAAATTGGTGGCATTAAACTAGAAAGTCCTATTATCGCAAGTGCTATGGATTCAGTAGTTAGCCCTGATAATGCTGCTGAAATTTATAAAAATGCTGCACTTCCAGTTTTAAACCTTCAAGGAATTTATACTCGCTATGAGAACTACGAAGAAATTCTTGACCAGATCGCAAAATGCTCAAGAGATGAATATGTAGATTTAATGCAAAAGGTTTATCAAGAACCTATTAAAGATGAGCTTATCTTTAAAGCTATTAAAAAGATTAAAGACTCTGGCTCTATTGCAGCAGTTGCTGTAGCTCCATTTAATGCTAATCATTATGCTCCTATCTTAGAAGATGCTGGAGTAGACATGATCTTCGTGCAAGTTACTGTAGTAGGCTTAGAGCATCAATCTTCAGAATCTAAGGTAGAAGAAAACCCGGATTCGGTCTTAGATTTAAAAGAATTCTGTGCAAAGAGAAAAGTACCAGTTTTAGTTGGTAACTGTACAGATTATAATGTAGCTCTTAAATTAATGGATACTGGGATTTCGGGTTTATTAATCGGCATCGGTCCTGGAGCAGCTTGTACATCTAGAGGTGTTTTAGGAATCGGAGTACCAATGGCAACTTCAATTGCTGACTGCAAAGCAGCTCAAATCAAGTATTTCAAAAAAACAGGAAAATACATTCCAATCATTGGAGACGGTGGTATGGCAGTAGGTGGCGATATTTGTAAAGCAATTGCTTGTGGTGCAGATGGGGTTATGATCGGCTCACCTTTCGCGAGAACGAAAGAAGCTCCTGGAAGAGGTTTTCACTGGGGAATGGCAACGCCAAGCCCTGTACTACCAAGAGGAACTAGAATCGAGGTAGGAAGCGAGTGTTCTACTAAAGAATTACTACACGGACCAGCAAAGCTGGATGATGGTAGCCAAAACTTAGTAGGTGCTCTAAAAACTTCAATGGCAACTTTAGGTGCAGCTAATTTAAAAGAGATGCAAGAAGTTGAAGTCTGTATTGCGCCTAGTATATTGTCTGAAGGTAAGGTTTACCAGAAAGCACAAAAACTTGGTATGGCTAGATAATTGCCATACTAAACTTAGCGCTTGATTAGTTTATAAATAACCTACTAAAAAGAACAATTGCTGCTGTTTCAGCTTTGAGGATCCTTTTACCTAGGCTTACATCTATAAAATCATAGATTTTCAAGGTATCCACCTCAGCCTCAGTAAGACCACCTTCAGGTCCGACTAAAAGAGATAAATCTTTTCCGAGAGTACTTGAAACACAGTCAATGTTATATTTAGAGTCTTCAATACCTGAAAGCTTCTCTGAAGCAAATATTTTTGCACCGTCAAAAGCACCTATTTTCTTTTCATTAGCTATCTGTAAAGTTAATTCATCAAAATTAACAATAGGGTTAATTTTGGGGAAAACAGCTCCCTCACACTGTTCAGTCGCTGACTCAATAATTTTGTGCAAGCGTTCAATGTAAGAATTAGTTTTCATTTTCCTCAAATATTTTTTCTGACTTCTATTAAAAAATACAGGCGTGAACTCTTGAACCCCAAGCTCACAAAGCTTCCTTAACATTAGTTCAAAGTTTTCACTCTTTATAATCGGGATATAAAATTTAATATACTGATTAAGTTCTCGACTAGACTCGATAATACTTTCTATCGAAAAATCCACCTGTTTAACATAAGTATCAGTCGGGATATCAGACTTAATCTTCACCTCATAAATATTTTTAGACCTACCATCAATAAGTTCAATCTTCTCCTTAGAATTTTGATTTAATCTAAGTACTTTTACTAGTTGATGTATTAAATTTTGCTTTTTGACTGTTATAATCTTATTCGATAAATCAATTATATCGTCGTCATTACTAACAGCAAATCGATAATTCCTAACC
>CALBDR010000195.1 GCA_937927525.1 uncultured Candidatus Melainabacteria bacterium | reverse complement strand
GGTCAGATGGAAGGAAAAAGTCCGTCATCGATCTAGTAGTAAAATCAAAAATACAGTCAAACCCGTACATATGAATCTCTGTACCCTTTAGCTTGTTAGCTGCATAGTGGGTAGCAAAATGTCCACAGTTAAAGTTAGTGTAACCTTGTCCATTCTTTCCTGCATATTGGGGAAGGGTAAGATAGTATTCTCGAATGTGGCCCGCATGACGCATATTAAAAGCTGGATTCTTTTCCATGTGAATCTTGGGTCGATATCCTAGAACCCAGGTATACTGGTCAAGGTTAACGCTACCTTCAGTCAGAGCTCTCATCATCTTAAAGTCAACAATACAACAAGTGTGAACCTTGTCCACCCTAACCACCGGCTTATTACAGATTACACGGAGACCCTCAGCTTTCTCGTTATCAAACCAGACTGCGTTGTCTCCATTACCAACAACATGAATAACTTTTTTAGCCATAATACTCTTTCAATCTATTATACGCTAGCGATTAGATAGGAGGCTAGATAGAAGGGAATGTGTACGAATCTCTTCAAACTGATCTCCGCGGTTTCTAGGAAGACCTTCCTTCTTAACTACTACAGCATTTCGATGGAACCGAATAGAGTGATAGTCACGCTTAGGAAACTTAAGTCGGGTGGTATTAAGCGGTTTCATGTCATCCTGAAGATGGAACTGATCAATCTTTTTAAACATAAAGTCCATAAACGTATGCTCTTTCTTATACCACGGAGCATTGTAATTATACACCAAGTCTTCTACCATGTAAACTCCAGGAGACTTGAGATGCCGCCACAGAAGATTATATGTAGCAATCTGTTGCTCTGGCAAGTGACTACCGTCATCTAGAATAATATCAAACTTACCGTCGACTTTTTCCATTAGCTGGTCAATAGTTTCAACACTGGTTGCATCACCAATTACAATTTGTGTATTTTTCAGTTTAAAGATATCGCTAGGGATACCGTTGATATCAATCTCTATGGCGTAGATGTTAGCCTTGGGAAAGTACTTACGAAAAATTTCCAATGATCCGCCTTGTCGTACTCCAATCTCTAAAAAGTTAATTTCCTTATCACGATACGGACCAAAGTACTCATCATAGATTTCAGGGTAGTGATTATGCTTAAGGGATTCGTATCCATCATGTTTATCAAAAAGCTGCCAAAATGTTTTCATCGTATTATGTCTTTAACCATTCGTTATTTTCTAGTGTCCACTCTACAGTTTCTTTGAGCCGCTCACGGACAGGGCGTGGTACCCATCCCATCTTCTTCATCTTCTTCCCGTCCAGTGCATAGCGAAGATCATGTCCTGGACGTGAAGAGTGGAAGTCAACCATTTCGTAGTTTAGTTCCTTACCCTGGAACTCAGCAATCATCTTAGCCAGTTCAAGGTTGTCCAGCTCGTCAGCACCTACGATGTTAAACTTCTGACACTTAGCTCCACCATAGTCTTTCTCCAACTTACTAATGTCATAGTTCATCAAGAACCACAGAGCATCAGCTACGTCATCAGCATGGATGTAGTGC
>CALBDR010000194.1 GCA_937927525.1 uncultured Candidatus Melainabacteria bacterium | reverse complement strand
ATAACAAAGTCCATGATAGAATTAAGATCATTAATGAAACTATCAAACTGATTGAAGAAAAGAACTCTTCTATCACAGATAGAAACTATCAGATCAGATCCCACAATAGTTACATTGGTGATCTTCTTAGTCAAATCAACAAACTGAATGATGATCGAAAGAACATTCAAGATAACAATAAGTTGATCGAACATCAAAATAAGTTTGACGAGCTTAAGGATCAGTATGAAGTTCTTAAAGACGAGACTAATGTCTTAGGTATTGCATCACAAGTACTCAAGGATAATGGAATTAAGTCCAAGATCATCAAGCAGTATATTCCTATCATGAATAAGCTGATCAACGGATACTTGCAGAAGATGGACTTCTTTGTTAAGTTTGATCTGGATGAAAACTTCAACGAGACGATTCTCTCTCGTCACAGAGACAACTTCACATATGCTTCTTTCTCAGAAGGCGAGAAGTTTAGAATTGATCTTTCGTTGTTGTTTACTTGGAGAAAGGTAGCTAAGCTCAAGAACAGTACATCTACTAATCTTTTAATTATGGATGAAGTGTTTGATAGTTCTCTTGATGCTGGAGGTACAGAAGAGTTCCTTAAGCTGATCAATGAGCTAGATGAAAAGACAAATGTGTTTATCATTAGCCATAAAGGCGATCAATTGTTTGATAAGTTTCAGAATGTATTGAAGTTTGAAAAGTATAAGAATTTTAGCAGGATAGCAGCATGAGTGTTTTAGATATTGTAGACAGAAAGGACCCGATCCTAACCACTAAAATTGACCCGTATGTTTTCCAGGATCCGGAACATGCAATGAGTACAGCTAAGGATCTACTGGAAACACTCAGACACTGGAAATATCCAGGTATAGCCGCCAACGAAGTTGGTATAAATTCTAGGATCATTTGTCTAGAATCTGATCCTGCTTATGTAATGTTTAACCCAATGATTACAGCAACATATGGAGATGGAATTGTACTAGAAGAGACAGACATTTCACGCCGAGGAATGATCTGTAAAATTAAAAGACCAGAAGGAATCAGAATTAGATTCCAAGATTATAATGGTGATAAAAATGCGATGCGCTTTTCAGGAATGACTGCTAGAACTATTCAGCACTTGATTGATACTCTTGATGGCAATATATTCTACAATAGGGCTAACAGCTTTCATAGACAACAAGCACTTAAAAAATTTAAAAAGATTTCAGGTATCATTAAATGAAAAAATATTTGTATAGTGAGATATTTCACTCTATTCAAGGCGAGGGTCATTATACTGGCCGACCTACTGTATGGCTTCGCTTCTTCCTTTGTAACCTTCAGTGTAATGGTTTTGGCCAGATCGATCCTACAAACGAATCTACATATGAACTTCCATACCAAGACTTTGATGTGGATGAAAAAGATGAGAATGGTGAATATGTCTACAAGAAGATGACCGATCTTCCTGTATGGCACAAAGGTTGTGATTCGTCTTATTCATGGTCAAAGAAGTTTAAACGTCTTCAGTATCAAGGTACTGCCGAAGAGATTGCAGAGAAGATGCTGCATTCGATGTGGTCTGATATGGAAGACAATTCTCGCGTTCAGTTAGAAAAAGCATTTAGAAACCACTTCTGCTTTACTGGTGGCGAACCACTGATGAAGCATGCACAAGAATGTTCCGCAGAGATTCTTAAGTACTATGCAAACAAGTATGGTATGAATCCTCCTTCTGTAACATATGAGACTAACGGTACTCAGTCTATTACCAAGCAGTTCTACAATGACTGGCGTTGGCTTCAGGATCGAGGCACTGAACTGTTTTTCTCTCTTTCACCCAAGCTGTGGTCAGTTGCTGGTGAGCTAAACGATAAAGCTATTCTTCCACATGTAGTAACAGACTACTATGAACTTTCTAATAAAGGTCAGCTTAAGTTTGTAGTTAATGGTACTGATGAATGTTGGAAAGAGCTTGAAGAAACTATTGACCGCTTCCGTCAAGCTGGTGTATATTACCCTATCTGGTTGATGAATGCTGGAGCTACTCTTGAAGGACAAAAAGGCGAGATCTCTGGTCACGTAACAGAAGCTGAGATTTGTAATGAGGCCCTTGCTCGAGGCTACAACTATTCAACACGAGCACATGTGCACATTTACGGTAACACGATAGGAACTTAACATGGCATATTTTTCTACTAAACGA
>CALBDR010000193.1 GCA_937927525.1 uncultured Candidatus Melainabacteria bacterium | reverse complement strand
ACTACAATCCGTCAAGAAAACTCCCTTCAACACTCAAGGATTACAGAACACCTAGTGCTACTGACAAAAATAAAGTAAGTACTGCATTTGTTCCAGTTCCTTACGACTTTAACATTGCATTGCATGTCTTTGTAAAGAATGCAGACGATGGTGTACAGATACTTGAAAACATTATACCGTTCTTTACTCCAGAATGGACAAACACATTAAAATTGATTCCAGAACTTGGTACTCGTATTGATGTACCAACTGTTCTCAATGATATTAGTACAGAAGATTCATATGAAGGTGACTTTGCTCAGAGACGTGCATTAATCCATACTTTAAACTTTACGATGAAAGGTTACATCTTTGGACCTGTTACAACGTCTGGTATCATTAAGAGAGCAGATATTAACTCTCATTTCTTAGATTCAACGAATACAACATCCAAAGTTTCTGTCACACCTGGTTTAACTGCTAATGGTACTCCAACAACTGTTGCAAGTAACTCTATAGATAGTTCTGATATCGATGAAGATGATAATTATGGTATTATAGAAGATACAAACTTCTTTACTAGTGGTAATGCAGAATGAAGACTAAGTTAGAGAAACAGTTTGAAGAGATCTTTGATCTACCTGACAGTCCTCCAATGGTTGAAGAGAAGCCACCTGTCGTTGTAGAATCTAATGAGCATCAGGACATTGATAGTGATTATAAGTATGCTAGAGAGAACCTCTATAATGTGATTGAAAGAGGGTCTGATGCTTTGAATAATTTAGTAGACATTGCTCAGGCTTCTGAACATCCTCGTGCTTATGAGGTAGTTGGTTCTTTGATAAAGACTCTAACTGATGCAAATAAGGATCTTTTGGAGATCCAGAAGAAGGTTAAGAGTCTTAAAGAAGAGTCTAAGAAAGGACCTGACAATGTGACGAATGCTTTGTTTGTTGGGTCGACTGCTGAACTCCAGAAGATGATTAATAAAGACTAGGTCTTAAAGCGGCTACACCGCTAATTATACTCGTGATTGAAAAAAGGTCAACATGACTGAGACATATCTTGGAAATAAAAATCTAAAACGTGTAGGTGTTCCTGTAGAGTTTACTCAGGAAGACGTCCAAGAATATGTTAAGTGTTCCAAGGACCTCGTTTACTTCATCAAAAACTATGTAAAGATCGTAAACGTTGATCGTGGTCTCATAGACTTCAATCTATGGGACTTCCAGGAAGAGATGGTCAACACGTTTGATGATAATCGTTTCTCTATCTGTAAGCTCCCTAGACAGGTTGGTAAGACAACTACTGTGGTTGCATATATCTTATGGAAGATACTCTTCACAGAACAGTACTCAGTCGCTATCCTTGCTAACAAGATGGCACAGGCTCGAGAGATCCTTGGACGAATCCAGCTTGCATATGAGTGGCTTCCAAAATGGATGCAGCAGGGCATAGTTGAGTGGAATAAGGGTAACATTGCTCTTGAGAATGGATCAGAGATACTTGCATCAGCTACATCTTCATCAGCTATTCGAGGTACATCTCAGAACCTAATCTATCTCGATGAGTTTGCATTCGTACCAAACAATCTCCAGGAAGAGTTCTTTGCTTCTGTATTCCCAACAATTTCATCTGGTACAAGTTCTAAGGTAATTATCACATCTACTCCAAATGGAATGAATATGTTCTATAAGATTTGGGTAGACAGTGAAGAAGGTCGTAACAATTATGCCAGAGTAGATATCCACTGGTCCGATGTTCCGGGTCGAGATGAGAAGTGGAAAGAAGAAACGATCAAGAACACATCACCAGAACAGTTCAGACAAGAGTTTGAGTGTGAGTTTCTTGGATCTTCTAATACTCTGATCCATCCGAGTAAACTTAGACAATTGACATTTAAGAAACCTTTAACATCAAAAAATGGATTTGATTGTTACGAAGAACCTATAAAAGATCACATCTATGTAATGACTGTTGACACTTCGAGAGGTGTTGGGCTTGACTATAGTGCAACAATAGTGTATGATGTAACTGAAATGCCGTATAAGATTGTTGGTAAGTATAGATCAAAAGATATATCACCTTTATTCTATCCAAATGTTGTTGAAAGTATCGCAAAGACATTTAATAATGCTTATGTTCTTATAGAGCTAAATGACCTTGGAGAGCAGGTTGCTAACATTCTTCACCAGGATCTCGAGTATGAGAATATTCTATCCACTACTCCAAGAGGTAGAGGTGGTCAGCAGATAGGTGCTGGTTTTGGTGGCAGGGTAAATATTGGTGTAAAGACTACTAAGACTGTCAAGCGAGTAGGATGTTCTTATTTGAAAGATCTTGTTGAGAAAGATAAGATTATTTTAAACGACTATGACTTGATCCAAGAGCTGAGTGTTTTTATAAGTAAAAGGAACAGCTATGAAGCAGATGAAGGGTATCATGATGACCTTGTTATGTGT
>CALBDR010000192.1 GCA_937927525.1 uncultured Candidatus Melainabacteria bacterium | reverse complement strand
CAACGGATATCACGTTCAACTCAAAGAAAATATCAATAGACTATGCTGAGAGGGGTGAAGGTCGTATATCTTCCCCTTGGTACTTCATCCCAGTCAACATCGGCTGGTATATTTATAACTAGGAGAAACTAAATGGCTTTCGCACAAGGCGCTCGCTCCAGACTGGGTTTTATAACTGAGACAACATTCGGTACAACCCCCTCTGGTAACTTTGAACCCCTTCCGTTCTCTACACACTCACTTAACCTAACTAAAGATCGTGTAGCAGGTACGGATATTAACTCTCACCGTATGCCTACAGTTGACCGTCACGGTAACAAATCTGTAGCAGGTGATATCGTAGCTGACCTTCGTCACGCAGAATACGACGAACTAATCCAAGCAGCACTTATGTCAGACAATGACTTTGCTACAGGCTTCACTGCAGGAGACGGCTCTACAACTGTTACTAACGCAGCTATACTTGGTACAACACCTACGTTCTTCTCTATTGAAGACTACGCAGAAGACATCGACCAAGCTCGCTTGTTTACTGGTATGACTGTAAACACTATGGCAGTCTCTATGGCTCCAAACGCAATGGTTACAGCAACCTTTGGTATGATTGGTAAAGATATGTCAATCAGTGCTACAGAAAAGACACTGAATGCAGGTGCTGGGAATGAACCATTTGATGCTTACTCAGGTGACATCAAACTAGGTAACGTAGGCTCTCTAGGTTCAGCTCTGACATTGATCACAGCTATGGACTTTACGCTGACTAACAGCTTCGCACCAACATTTGTTATTGGTGAAGATACTGCTCCTGACCTAGAGTTTGGTACAGCATCCCTAGAGGGCACTGTATCTGCATACTTTGAGGATGCCGTATTGATCAACCGCTTCTTAAATGAAACAGAGTCATCTCTTGAGGTGTCTGTAGGAGACGGTACTAACACCCTAACCTTCACACTGCCACGCATCAAGATCAACTCTGCTGACGTAGGTGTAGATGGACCAACATCTCGTATCGTAAACCTATCGTTTACCGCCCTACGTGATGACAGTGACTTGAGTGCATCTACAACAGACGCAAACACCTTGATTAAGATCGCTAAATCAGGTGCATAAGAATCCCTAGCTAGGGCGAGGGGAGTGGTTGTCGGGTGCTGCTCCCCTCATTAAATTACCCGACTAACCCCGAAGGAGACTCGACATGGACTTAATGGACCTAAAACCCAAAACAGATGTAGTGGAAGTATTTCTCAAGCATCCAATCTCGCAAGAACCTGTCTGTAATGATGATGGGTCAGAAATGACTATTACAATCTATGCTCAGCACTCTAAAGAGTATCGTGCAGCAATTCATGAGCAGCAAGACAAACGTATTAAAGCTATGCAAAAGAAGGGCAGTTCAAACACCTACACTGCAGCAGAGCTTGAGCAAGACCAGATCAACCTTCTGGCAAAGATTGTAAAAGAGTGGGACATTACTTACGGTAATGAGAAAGTAAAGCTCACTCTAGGTAAAGCTAAAGAAATCTTTACAGAAGTCTTCTGGCTACGCGGACAGGTAGAGGAGGCTTTATCTGAAAGCGTGGATTTTATCAAGGGCTGATTGAAGACCTCTTGGAATACGCAGAGCACGAGTTTAAACTCAGTAAGACTGACAAAGACGGTGTATCTGCAAGGGACCACTTAGAACAAATTGAAAGGCAGACTGGTAAGCGACCCAAGGAATTAGACGGACCTCAATTTCCCACGGTAATCTCTTACATATGGTCTGCCTTTTGTTCGTTAAGCGGTACGAGATCAGCAGGATTTAGCGGCCCTAACCCACTAAGCTATACAGAGATAAAAGCTTGGATGGAACTTACCCAGACGTATCTGAACCCCGAAGAAGTAAAAGCTGTAATGAAGCTTGATAACATGTATCTAAGGACACAGAATGGCTAGTCTTGACATTATCCTCAATGTAGAGGGTACTTCGGATATAAATAAGCTTGTTGATCAAATTAACAGGCTAGATGCTCAGACTAAGAAGATGTATAAAGCTTTTGCCGCTGGTAATATTACCATGCGTGAGGCTAAAGCATCTTTTCAGCAGCTAAACGGTGTCAATGAAGAGCTAACCGATTCTATGGATCGTCTTATTGACAGCATGGCTGAGTATGATCGGGAAACAGCTAACGCATCTAACATCCAAGCTTATGCCAAAAGTCAAAGAGATGCTATAAACATTATTAAGATGCGATCAAAGGCTCTTAATGATCGTCTTAAAGAAGAAAAACGTGTTGCCGATGAAGAAGCAAGGGCAATAGAAAAAGCGAGAATAGCACAAGAAAGATACAACGCTCAACTAAATGAATCCGCTGATCGCGCTCGTAGAACATATGATCCAATCTATGCCGCCACTAAGAAACTTGAAGAAGCTCTAGGTGATATCGCATTAGCTCAGAATAAGGCTAGAATGAGCGACGAGGCGGCATCTATTGCTAAAAAGGCTCTAAAGGACGACTTTGACAAGTTTACCGCTGCTATTAAAACTGGTAACATGGCGCTTATTGATGGTGGTAACCAGTTTGGCGTGTTCAGTAACCAAGTGTACAAGAGCCAACGTAGAATACAAAAGTTTGCCTCTTCACTGGGACAGCAAGCTGGTTATCAAATTCAAGACTTTTTGGTACAGATTCAGTCGGGCCAAGATATACTTGTGGCGTTTGGTCAGCAGGGTTCTCAGCTTGCGGGTGTCTTTGGAACCAAAGGTGCTATTATTGGTGCATTCATCGCCGCTGGTACAGCTATCGCTGGTATTTTCAAAGCCATGCGAACTGATGCATCTGAGACAGCCGAGGCTATAGCTAAAGCTTTTGGTGATATTGAATCTGTTTTTGGTGATCTT
>CALBDR010000191.1 GCA_937927525.1 uncultured Candidatus Melainabacteria bacterium | reverse complement strand
AAAATAATATTGAGTTTCACAACTCTTCAAGTTTCATTTATTTGGGGAACATCCGGGGAACATCCAAACATCCTTCATTTATTTGGGGAACATCCAAGAATGGCACGCCCGAATGGATTCGAACCATTGACCCACTGCTTAGAAGGCAGTTGCTCTATCCAGCTGAGCTACGGGCGCGTAAAATTGATTAGAGTCACTAATCAAGTATAAAAATATAGCATAATCTTAAGATCAGAAAGGTATAATATTTATTAAAGGTTATAAATATGTCAAGCACCCAAGAAAAATCAACTGAAATAGTTAAATTAACTGAATCTGCGATCAAGCAAGCATATCAACTTTACATGAAAGAAGATAGGGCAAATGAAGAAAATTTTGCGCTTCGCTTTGCTGTTAAAGGTGGAGGTTGTTCAGGCTTAAGTTATGATCTTAAATTTGATGAAATCAGTGATAAAGATTACAGACAATTTGCAGATGTTCCAGAACAAGATAAAGCTGTGCTACCTGTTATTGTAGATCCTAAAAGCGCTATTTACCTTAAAGGAATGGAAGTGCACTTTGATGATGGTTTAATGGGTAAAGGTTTTGTATTTAAAAACCCTAATGCTGGCAATACCTGTGGTTGTGGTGAAAGTTTTTCTGTTTTTTAAATTCAGCTCTTTTCTATAAAGGTCATTCAGAACTATACAGCAATTTAGATTTTTAGCTAGAATGAAGCTTATGCAAAGTACCATAAAAGTTCAAGGATCTGATGCTAAAACATTTTTAAATGCCCAATCTACTGTGAAAATAAAAGACAATGCTTCATTATATTGTGCTTTTTTAAGTCCCAAATCAGAGATTAAAGGTTTAGCTTACTTAATAAACTCTAATAGTTCAGAATTTTTTTTATTATTAAAAGATCAATCACAAGCTGAGAGCTTGAAAGTACATCTTGAAAAATTTATTATTTTAGATGATGTTGAATTGAGTTTAGTTAGTGACTTAGATCTAACAGAAGAAATAAAAACTCGTATTCCAGATGATTTGATTTTTGAAGATTATCAAGAAACAGATTCACTCGTAAAACTTCATCAAAGTGGTAATCATAATATTTTAGATAAATATTTTCCTGAAGGAAAAGGTTGTTTTCCTGGTCAAGAAGTACTTTCTAAGTACATTAATATCGGTTTAAAGAAGCGCGCGGAGCGCGCGCAGGAATACACTGAAGAGGCACGTGATATTTTCACACAGGCTGAAGATAAGTCAGAATGGATTAAAGCGAAGGAGCTTTTAAATAAAGCGATTTCTGAAGATCCTAAAAATGAGGAAGCTTATGAGACTTTAGGCGTAATTCTCGGTCGTGAAGAGAATTACAAAGAGGCAATAGAAATTATGAAAAAGCTAGATGAAGTTAATCCAACTTCGATTATGGCTAAGACCAACTTATCTATCTTTTATATGCGTCTTGGAGACAAAGAAACGGCTGAAGAGTATAAGGCTAAGGCTACTGTAGCTCAGTTTGATGAGGCTTTGAAAAAATAAAAATTATATGCTGGAATTAAGATTCTTATTAACTTTGTTAACTTTAGACCGAGTTTAAGTAAACATATTAAGAAAAGCTATTTTCACCTTAGACCTGGTGGTTATCTTGATTTTTCGTGTTGTAATAAGCTCAAAAACTTAATTGTAGATAAGTTTTCCCTTATAAACTGGCGCGGAGCGTCTTAGAAATGCTAAATTGTTATAGGTTGTAGTGTGCTGGGGTTGCCCTTGCAATTTTTAGTGCACTATTATTTAGAAAAAGCTCTCTAGATGCTTTAAATTCAAGGCTGAGGAGGATGAAGAAGCACAGTGTAATGGAATTACATGAGCATTCTGAAGACGACGAAAACGCAGAAGTTAAAGTATATGGTGAGCTTTTAAGGAAAAAGCGGAACAAAATTAAACTATTATGAGTGAAAAAAGAAATGTCATAGTGAGGATAGCAGGTGCCGCTGGTGATGGTATTGCATCTACCGGTGAGCTATTTGGTAAAACCTGCTCTAGAATGGGTTTACACGTCATGGCCTATAACTCTTATCAATCAGCGATTAGAGGTGGACACGTGTGGCTACAGTTAAATGTAGGTGAAGAAAAGACAAGATGTCATGGTGAACAACCTGAGCTTGCTCTTCTTTTAAATAAAACTAGCCCTGAAGTTCATATCCCAGATATGAAGCCGGGTGGAATCGTTTTTTACGATGTATCTAAAATTAAAGACGATTTAACAGTAATGAGAGATGATCTTAATTATTATGCTTTAGACTTTAAAGCACTTTGTGACTTTGAAGGAACTTCTCCAGTAATGGTAAACGTAATGCTAGCTGGTGCTTTAATTCAAGCTATCGGATTAGACACTTCTGTAGGTTTAGAATTCTTTGAAGAGAAATTCTCTAAGAAAGGTCAAGAAATCGTAGATGTTAACCAGAAGGTTTTCCAAGCTGGTATCGAGTGGGCTAAAGAAAATGTAAAAGACTTCTCTGTAGCTCTTAAAGGTGATGGAATGAAAAGAATGTTCCTTACTGGTAATGATGCATTCGGTATGGGATTCATCGCAGGTGGTCTTAAGTCTTACGCTGCATACCCTATGTCTCCAGCTACTGGTATTCTTCACTATTTATCTAAGCAAGCTAAAAAATGTAAGCTTCTTGTTAAGCAGACGGAAGATGAATTAGCGGCAGCTAACTTTATTATCGGTTCTGGTCAAGCAGGTGTTAGAGCTGCTACAGCGACTGCTGGTGGTGGTTTCTGTTTAATGGTTGAGGCTCTAGGTCTAGCTGGTATGCTTGAAGTACCTACGGTATTCGTTTCTGTAATGCGTGGTGGTCCTTCTACTGGTATTCCTACTAAACAAGAACAAGCAGATATCAAACTCGTAATGGGTGGTAACGGTGATTTCCCTAGAATAGTAATCGCTCCTAAAGATACTGATGACGCTTTCGTTCAAGCTGCAAGAGCACTTAACTTAGCTGAAAAGTACCAAGTTCCAGTAATCATTCTTTCTGATTTATTCTTATCAGAGCACTATCAGACAGTTGATCCATTCGATTTCTCTAAAGTTACTATCGAACGTGGTAAGTACATGAGAGAACTTCCTAAAGGTGCTGCTAGATATAAGAGGTATGAAGTTACTGAAGATGGCATCTCTCCTAGATTAATTCCTGGACACGAAGGACACATGTACTGTTCTGGTTCAGATGAGCATGATGAAGATGGTGAATTGGTTTCTGATATCTTAGCTGGTTTACCGAGAGCTAAAGAAGTTAGATTAAAAATGCATCCTAAGAGAATGCGTAAAGAAGAAACTATGCTGAAAGAAGGTGATATCGCTCTTCCTGAGATCACTGGTCCAGCTGACGCGAAGCTTACTCTTATGGGATGGGGTTCTACTTTCGATTACATCGAAGATGCATGTGAAACTTTAAGAGCTGATGGTTTATCTGTAAATCACTTACACTTCACTGATCTATATCCTATGGATAAAGAGAAAGTGAAAGAGCTTCTTAGATCTTGCAATGAAATCGTAGCTGTTGAGAACAACATGACTAACCAAATGTGCAAATTAATCCTAGGTGAAACAGGATTTGAAATCACTAGATCTATTAACAGATTTGATGGTGAGCCATTTACAGGTGAGTATATCGTAAACGAAGTTAAAAAAAAGGAGTTAATTAATGCCTGAGACTACAGACAGAGAAATAACAGTAAAAGATTTTAAAGGTCACATTAATCCTGACTGGTGTCCTGGTTGTGGTGATTTCGGTGTACTTAACGTACTTCAAAGGTCACTCGCTGAAATGAATATTGCTCCAGAAAATGTCATGATCGTTTCTGGTATCGGATGTTCATCTAACCTTCCAGGTTTCATAAATACTTATGGAATGCACACACTTCACGGAAGATCACTTCCTATCGCTCAAGGATTTAAGCTTGCTAACCATGGCATGCACGTAATCGCTTGTGGTGGTGATGGTGATGGTCTTGGAATTGGTGTTGGTCACTTAATTCACTCTATGAGACGTAACGTAGATATGACTTACATCATCATGGATAACTCGATCTACGGTTTAACTACTGGTCAAACTTCACCTACTAGTGGATTTAACATGAAAACTAAATCTACTCCATTCGGTAACCCTGAGCTTCCAGTTAATCCTATGGCACTCGCTATCTCTGCTGGATGTAGCTTCGTTGCTAGAGGTTTCTCTGGTAATCCTAAGCAGTTAGTTGAGATCTATAAAGCAGCTATCCAGCATAAAGGATTTGCTTTCATCGATACTTTCAGTCCATGTGTAACTTTTAACAAAGTTAATACTGCTCAATACTACAGAGAAAACACTTATGATATCCAAGAAGACGGACACGATTCTTCTGATATGCAGGCTGCTTTCGCTAGAGCTATGGAAGACGGTAAGATCGGAACAGGTATTTTCTACCAAAAAGAAAGACCAACTTACGAAGAGCCTGAAAAAGAAACTTTCGATATTCCATTAGTAGATCAACCTCTAGGAGTGGATGAGAACTTAGCTGCTGAGCTTAATGCACAGTTTTTATAAGTAAAATAAGTACAAGTGTAGATTTTAAAATCAAAAGGAACCCCATTGGGGTTCCTTTTTTATGTTTTAAGAGTGAGGATTTTCTATTTGAAGACTATAATGCTATTTTATAGATTTTTTAAAGATCAGAGCATAGATTATTACAGAAGTCAGTGTCACCACCTTGAGCAGAACATTGGTTTAAACATTCTTCTTGAGCTTGCTCTCCGTCACCTTCTCCAGAATCTGGAATGTCTGGAATGTCCACTGGAATATCTCCTTCAGATGGGATAGATGCTTGATTGAGAGTGATCTCTACATTCGTGATAGTAATATCATTACTGTTGATACCACTATTTATACTTATATCTGCGTCATTTATTTCAAAGTCAGCATCAATCCTCTGAAGAACACCTTCACTATCAGAGTTTGTGACAACTAAACTACCTTTAGCTCTCTTTAAAGCAAAGCCAGTCATTATTGCAGGGCTCTCAGCTGTAATAGTCATTTGAAAGTTATCAGTTCCAGTTAAAGTTTGTGTTCCTAGGTCTGGCGCAATTGCAATATCAAAGCTAATAGAACCACTTGCAGAGAAAGTTCCATTTATATTATTTCCAACTAAACTCATAGAACCATTTAGGTCAGAGTTTAAAGTTACTACTGGATTCGAGATTGAAGAATCTTGGCGCATTTCATTTTCGATAGTAGTACTTACGATGTTTGCGGGAACACTAATCGGGATAGAGTCTCCTTGAAGGAAACCTAGAGCGTCATTGATACTTACACCAATATCATTTAGTGTACTTGCAATTTCACCTGTACTAACAGACTTAGATCCATCTTTAGAGTATGAAATTATAGAACCATCGGCTAGACTTAAGTCAAAGCTTTGGTTTTCCTTATTTAGCACAGCAGTACCCTCTAGCGTAGCTAAGATAGAACCTGTTCCAAAAGGACCTTCGAAGATTTGGGCAAATCCAGGAACTCCAGATTCAGAAATTAATTCAGCTGGAATATCGAAAATATTAACTTCTAAATTTTCTCCACCATTATTAGGGTTATTAAAAACTATATATAATGGATCATCACTGCTACCTGAACCATAGCGAAGCTGAGAACCAGTACTAGTATCTGATCCACCAGGACCAGTTTCTGTACTAAGTGGTGAGCCACCTAGACCTAAGGCACAGCTACCAGCATTTGCTGGTAAGTTTAATGTAGTAGGCACTCCTGGATCTAAGAATAATGGAGGGGCATTGTTAACCTCAAATTCAGGTAAGCTATTAAATTTTAAATTTGAGCTAGTAAGTGGAAGTAAAGACTGTCCTGAGAAATTACTCTGAACACTGATACTCTCTGTTTCTCCAGGGATGATGGTTAATTCTAGTGTCGACTCTTCGATACCAGCCTTTTTAGCAGCTTTATTAGGTTTAACTGTAAGGGTGACTGTTTGCTCCTCGCTAATCTTACTTAGTTTTCTTGCTTGTGAGAAAATTCTGAAGTTATTTGTTTTAGTTTCAGAAGAGCTTGAATTGAATTTGATTAATTTTGGTTTTATTTTTACTAGTTTTTTATCTGAGCTAATTATTTTAATTTTTGCTTTTTTAGAGAGATCACTTAGCTCCTCATCAGTATTGAGGGAAAGATTAATACTAGCTTTAGCTTCACTGAGGCTTAGAGCTTCATTACTTTTTAGCTCTACAGCTTGTGCATTCAAACTAGCGGCGAGCAAGCTTGCACAAAATAACATGCTTGTTTTTTTAAAATTTATAAAACCAGGAAATTTAAACATAAGTAATATTTTACTAAAGTTTTTAATCTTTTGTATAAATTAAAGTATTGAGATTTTTTGATGCTACTGAACTCGAGGCAGACCTTTAATTATTTAAATGTAAGAGAAGAATATCTTAACTTCTTATACTTAAGCCGAAGAATGAATTCTGCTGATCATTAATTCTCTGGTCTGGCAAAAAGTTGCCTTGAATTTCTTTATTTAACCTATCTTGAAGTTCTGGGTATTGCTCAGTTAAATAATTAATCGCCACAATATCTCGATTATAAATATGAACTACTAATGGTGAGTTTCGATCTATGCCATATCTTGCAGAGATTTCATTCGCTATTAAAGGTGGAAGTCCAAGATTACTAGTGTTACTGAGAGTTCTGGCGCCAGAGGCCTTACCAAGCTCTAAAAGATCGTTTAGTTTATTTGAAAATGCTTGATTTTGAGCTTCTTGAGTGTTTGTTCTTTCAGGTCCTTGGTAGTTTTTATCATTTCTGTCAAATTTTTGAAGGGTTTGCACATCTAAAAGCTGATTCTCTCTAATATATTTACTGTTACTAGTAACGAATTTGGTTCGGTCTTTTCCGATTAAGTCTGTGAGTTGATTATCCCCTAACTCTAAAGTACCTTTAATTACGTCTTCATCTAAGGATAACCATCCTTCATTGATGATATTTGCTAGATTCGTATCATCCAATTTACCGTTATCAGCTTGGTCTTTAGCAATGTTTTCTAAGATTGTATTGATTTCTTCTTCAGATTTTCCTTGTGCTTTTAGCTGCTCTTTAATGATTTGAATAATTTCGTCGGGGTTATTAGTGTTTCTAATTTTTTCAAGTGCTTTTTCTAAATTAGTTCTTGCCTTATCAGTTAAGTTAGGGTTTTCCAGTCTTTTTTCAAAAGCACTGATGAGTTCAGTCTTCTTTCCAATCACGGCATCACCTAGATTTTTATCAAAATTACTATTAACTTGAGTGGTTTCACTTGTCTGAGTAGCTAAAGATTGGACTTTTTCTTTTTGATCTGGTTCTAAATCATTATTCTCAAGTATAGCTATTTGCTCTTCATGTGCCTTCTGAAGGCTTATTTTGGCCCTGCCTATGGTTGTAAATACTTCTTCGACTTTTGCGATGTTCTCAGGGTTTGTAGGGTCATTTTGGAAGCGATTTATTATTTCTTCAGTTGCTTGGAGTTTTTTTTCAGATGTTTGTCGATCAATATTGCTGTCAAATTGTATGCTTCCTCTGCTTAGCTGCTCCCAGTATTGTGGGTCATCTTGATCTTTTTGACCTGTGGTTTCACCTGCAGCGATGAAGGTGTCTCTGCTATTATTTATTATTTGTTGATTTGTTAATGCTATTTTGATATTTTGAAGCTTATTTTGAACTTGATCGTTATTTAATAATTTAGTAATTTGTTCGTCTGAAAGTTTACCTAAGTATTCATCATATTGGTCAATTACTTTTATTAATTTATCTTTTTGAGGATGATCTTTAAATCGATCAGCTTGTTGTTCTTTAGCATTTTTTACCAATTCTTTGAATTCATCAACTGTAGATATTTTATTTTCATTTGTTAAACCAGGTTCAACTATTTCACCAATATCAACCTGATCTGATAAAGAAAAATCTGGATTGTTATTAAAGCTTATTAAGTTGTCCATCCCAAGATTCATGACTAATGTTTATTTAGATAATAAACATTAAGGTGGGTTTAAGTATTATTTCTTGAACGGCATTTATAAGCATCTTATAATCAATTGGAGTATAAGGATTGTAAGCAAGATAAGAATTGGTTAATTGTGGTTTGGGGTTGAGCTTACATACTTTTATATGTAACTTTATTGATTTTAATCACTGTTGATTATTGAATCAAGATCCAAAGGTCCTCCGATATCGTTTAAAGCTCTTTCTTTTCTTCTTTGCGCATCTCTAGCAGTATCTATAGCTCTTGTTTGTGTATCTGTAATTATCCGTGATCCCTCCTCCCCATTTTCAAACTGAAATCTACCACCTTGACGATTAGCAATCGCATCTCTTGGTGTCTCTGCCACTAAAGTAGCTGGGTTATTAAATAAAGGCGACCGACTTCCTCTTTCAACTAAAGTTGTCGGCTGGTCTGGATTTATTATTTGCGGATTTACTTTATTACTTTCAATAGCTTCAGTAGGATTACCCGAAGAAAGAACTAAGGGTGCTAGTATACCTGCTGTTGCAACTGTTCCAAATCTAGCTAATGGATTAGCCATAAATCACTTCCTTTTAACAGATTATCTCTTGGCATTTTAATAAATAAATCTGTACATTTTTAATCTTAGAACCTAAAAGAACAATGAAGGTTTATGCTTTTTTAATATTTCGCAGAGCCTTTCTAGGATAGTATTTTCAGCTACTCTAAAGATGATCTATTTTATTTATCTTTTATAGTAAGGGTTTTCGGGGCTTTATACTCCCTTTAACACTTTAGGGTTGTGCCAAGTTTATGTCTGGTTTTAAACAATAGTCTTTACTAGAGCGGTTATTGTTGTGTTGGTATTGCTATCGAGATTACATGATTATTTGATGTTTTCTTGAGTTGATGATCTGGCGATGATCTTTGAAAAAATAACAATAATAATTTTAGGGTTATGCCGGCTAGAATGTGTAAATCATTGACCGAATTATTTCGACTTAAGTCTGATTTGTTTGAGTTTGTTTATTTTTTATAAATTTTGCTTTATTTTTGCTTTGTTCTTAGTGTTTGGATCTGCAGAAAGCCTACTAATAAAGGGCTTTGTCTGCAAGAAGGCCCCTCGTTAGGGTTTTGCCAAATTCTAAGCTTCGAAATGCATGAAATATGTCGTAATTTGTATGGAGCTTAAAACAGTTTAGATAGAATTACTGCTTAATTCTTCTAATTTCTCTTCATCTGCTCTCTCTTCATCAAATTGCTTAAACTGTTTTTTTGCAACTTTATCAGCTACCTTAGCGTATCTTAAAGTAGTTCTGATATCACTGTGTCCAGCAAGCTTCTGAAGTACTCTAATGTCAATGTAACCCACTCTTTCTGTACAGAAAGTGTGTCTTAGCTGGTGAATAGTAAGAGCTGTACCATCAGCGTTAGTTAAGTCTGATGATGCTTGCTTGAATAATTGGTTAGCTCTGTGGTAGCCAAGTCTAGTTCCATTATTCGTGGTGAATAGAGCACCTTCATTATGAAGTTTTCTAGCTTCTTCAAGAGTTCTAGCTTTAGCCATTATTGATCTTTCTGGAATTCTTTTTTCTAAGTATTTTTTGAAAAGCTTTTCACTAGATTTAGAAAGGTAAGTGATTCTCGCTTTATTACCTTTTCCTTGTCTGATATGAATTACACCATTTCTAATGTCTTGTACGTTAAGTGCAAGTGCTTCAGAAATTCTTAGACCACTTGAGTAAAGAAGATCGAATAAGAATTCTTCTCTGATAGATTTAGCTCTACCTAAAATTATTTGAACAGTTTCTTTATCAAGGTATCTAATAATATCTTTAGTGTTAGTTTCACCTTGATCTTTTAATGGTTTACGACGTTCAATTTTTTTCATCGGATTGTCGTTAATAAGGCTGTTTCTTAGTAAATAGTTAAAGAAACAACTTAAAGTAGCGTAGTGTCTGTTCTGTGTCGCTACACTTACTCTTTTACCAGTTCTAGTGGTTAACTCATTAAGATAGTTCTCAATATCATCTTTCTTAATATTAGATATTTCTCCCTCACCAAAGGAATTAGTGAACTTCTCTAAATCCAAACGATAAGCTTTCATAGTGTCGTTGTCTTTTTGGATTTTATTTAAGTAGTCGTCTACAAGTTCTGAAGTTTTCATGTCTGCCATTTTCGAGCTTCCCCTTTTAAATAATTTCACGCAAAAATAAAGAAATCATTATTAATCTCTAATAATACATTATCTGAATGTTTTTGTTCATGATAACTAGCAATTATTTTACCAGAAAAAATGTTCTTTTGTAGGAATTATTGCCAAATAATGCTACTGGAAGAGAAAATTTGGATTTCAAGGTAAATTAAAAAAAAATAAGATTTGCACAGAAAGGTTAATTATCTTTAAGGGTATTCTCTGCTTAGATAACTTTAATTATCTTTATTTTAATTATATCTTTTATTTTTTATTTACCAAGTGTTTTTTTTGAGGAATACTAATCTAGAACATGTTTCTTAAGGACGATGTGGCCAATATTGAGAATTGTTAATACAATTATTTGTAAAATTCAAATAACAATTTTTTCTAAATAAAATAATCTAGATATTTGATCGTTCTGATATGCCCTTTTGAATGCGTTATACGAAATCGGGACTCATTCTAAATGTTGAAAACTTAGAGATTATTAGAATAAAGCTGAGACATTACTTATTTTAGTATGATAGTATTTACCTTCAAAGATATAGATCAAGGAAGCTCTCATGTCCGAACAAAATTCATCAGCCTTTTTTATGCATAACTTCGCTCTGCAAAGCTCTTTAGCAGCTAAGTCAGAGATGGTTAAAACTCTCAGAGGGGAAATCAGAGATTTCTTCGGAAAGATAAACGAATATAAATCTAATTTCAACGAAACAGCCGTTAGGAAGTTACTTAGAAATACTTATAGACTAAAGAGGAGCTTTTCTGGAGTTGAGCTTGCTGAAATGCTTTGGCCTGCTCTTAGAAATTTCTTAGAAGCTGAAATTGATTTTGACGAAGATTATTCTGAATTTGAGAAAAAAGCTTTTCTAATTATCGTTCTAGAAAGAGCAAATAAGTTCTTTAATTTTGAGTTTTTACCTAAAGACACTAGTTATCAGATTTTTAGTTTTTATTCATTATTACTTCCACACATTGCTTCTTTAGTAGAGGAGATTTTTGGTGAACAGCTTGAAGGGATTGAAGAAATTAATTCATTTATGATTTCGAAGTTGAATTATTCCATGAATTTAACTCCTCTAGGGCATTTGAACCCGGACTTTGGAGAAGGTACTATACAAGAAATAAAAGAACAGCTTAACGAGATTAAGTTATTTATTCCGATTAAAAAAGTAAAAATTTTAGATGAGATTTATAAGCCTTTATCTATGCTGTTTAATCAAGACTTTGATTTATTGAAATCAAAAGTAGAGAACTATTTATACAGGTCTAATGATTTTTCTCTGTTAACTAATTCAACAAATATTTCAGGTGCTTCAGTTATTAACGCAAGTTTTTACTCTTATATTGAAAAAAATAGTTTATGTGATTCTCATGAAACTTTTAGAGCTTTAATTCAGTCTTTTGAAGCTGCTTTGTTTTTAGTAGATGAACTAAATAAAGATGCTGAAGACTTGAACAATAAAATCTCTGATATGAAATATGATCTTAAAGTTCAAGTCCAGAACCTTAAATCAGATGATCTATGGCAAATGTTTTTTAAGCCTAGTGATTTTGTTGCACAAATCTTAGTTCACTGTGTTTCTGAATTTGCTGAAAATGCAGGAATTAATATAGATATCTTAAAATCTTCTTTAAAGCAATCTAGGTTTGAATCTAGAGATTTCTTCACTTCGATAAATAGTATTTTGATTTGTTCATGCTCTTATTTTGATTGTGAGCAGTTGAAGCGAAGCTTCTTTGATAGAGTCTGTGACCACATAAGAGTTAATTTTACGGATGCACCGAAAATTGATCATAAGGAAAGAAAAATCATAGCTTTAGCCGCTTTAGCTTATTCTCGCCCTGGGATTGATTTCATCCTTTCTTTGATGACTGACGAATATTCTAAAAATAGCTTCTTTAGTGATTTAGATTTGGATTTATTATTTGAAGATTCTAATAACGATAAAAATCAAATCTCAAGTGAGCAGAAAACAGTTGAATTTTTTAAGCATAATATGCAGTTTAAAATTTGGAAGAAAGCTCGTGAAATATTAAGTAACATTAGTGAATTTAGGTCTCAGTTCCAAAGCATAGAAAATTCATTAAATAACGCAGCTTTAATTTAGTTCACCATGAAACTGTTTAAGTTCATAAATATCGATATAGTTGTCATCGTTTGTATCAATAAGGTCGAAGCTATATGAACCATAGAGTTCATATTCTGATGGAATTATAATAGTGTCTTTATTAATATCTATCTTAATGTATTCTTTTAGAAGTTTTTGACTGAAAGATTCTTTGACTTTCTTTTTCCTGCACTCAGGATCTTTAGCGATGTTCCACATCGATTTTTCGAATTCCTTAAAGTGTATTTGTCCGTTTTTATCTGTATCAGTTTCTAAGAAAAGCTGAATACGATAAACTTTAGCCTCTCCAAAACTAATCAAAGCATCTTGATTGCGATCAATTAATAGAAAGTCTTTTTCTCGAAAATAAAAGTTTTCAATATAATAACAGTCATTGTTTACTTCAGATTTTTTTTCTTCTTTCTTATCAGAGCCAAATAAGCCAAAAAATCCGAAAAAGAGAATTAAAGGGATCATGTAAGAAAATTATTACCGATTGGTCTAATACTCTCAAGCTCTCCAGTCTCGCCAAAGCTGAATAAATAAGTTTTATCCCATTCAAAATTACCTACATTGGCACCTTGGATCATGATTTTTTCATCTAAGATAACAAGTCTAACTTTCTGACAATTTCTTTGTTCATCGTTCAGTATAGTACCATCTCCTTGGCGATATATGATTAAATCCATATCCTCATCGTACTGCGCTTCACCATCTTCATTAATTAAGAACCATACTAAATCGTCCGGAGCTTGTTGAAGTGCTAAGCATGCTTCTTCAATAAATCTTCTATTTAGTTTAATTGCCTGAATAACATTAGCACCTTCTGGTGCAGACTCAAAGTATATAAGCAAATGATTCTTCTTCATCTTTGAAGTTACGAATTTTTCATTATCTTTAGAATTACCTTCCCGTTCATCACTAGCTGCAGCGTTATTCTGTTGATTTAATTGTTTCTTCTCATGAATCCGTGAGAACATTGGGAAGAATTGTTTTAATGTTTGTATTAATTCGTTACCGAAGTTTGCCATATTACCTTACCTATATTAATTAACCTATTACTGCCCCCCAGTGCGAGACACATTATAAATGTTTGAGCTTATTATTTCTTTAAGATATTGAAGGTTATAATGTATACTATCCACAAATCTTCAAATTACCCACTCATTAATTGTACCTTTATTTTAATTTTATTATTCCTCTCTAACTTTCATTCTAATGGATGAAAACTTATTATCTAAAATTAAATTTTACTCATACTTCTGTATGGTTCGTAAATACTTCTAATATATCTTCGTGATTTTCGAGTTGATTTATGGCCTTATGAATTAGTTCAATTGTAGAATCGTCAGTTATTTCGATATTATTACTAGCTTCCATCACGATTTTCACTTCAATTATGGTGAACTTGGGGTTATCTATTAATGTATTATTTAGATCGTCTGAGACTTCAGGGGAAGAACTAATAATAATTTTCTCCTGCTCTAGGATAAAATCATCTGCTCCTAAATTCAAAATTATTGATAAGAGTTCTTCTTCTAGTTCCTGATTCCAATTTTCTGGTTTTTTAATAAAAGTATAAGCAACTTTATTAAAAAGGTAACTAACGCAGCCAGAGTTGCCCAGATTTCCTTCAGATCTTGAGAGAATATATTTTATATCTTGTACAGTTCTTTTTAAATTATCAGTAGCTGTGAAAATCATTAGAGCTACTCCACCAGGTAAATAACCTTCATATAGGACTTCTTTTAAATCCGATTTTCCTTGAGAGCCACTGGCTTTTTTAATAGCATTATCGATAGTTGCTTTAGCCATCCCAGCAGCTTTAGCTTCTTCTACGGCTGTTCTTAATTTTGAATTGTTTTTAAGATTTTCTTCACCATTTTTGACAGCAAGTATAATCTTCTTACTAAGTTTTGCAAGGCTTGCACCTTTTTTTATATCCTTAGCTTCTTTTTTGCGTTTAATTTTAGACCATTTATTATGACCTGCCATACGGATTACTATACTACTTCATACTCTTTATCGTGGAGATAGCATGGTTAATTTTAGTCGCAAGTGTACTCATTAGTGGGTTTTTTACGACAAATGAATCTATCCCATTTATCTCCAGTAACCATTAAGGTTAGTATATTCTGAAAAGCTTCGACTTTTTTGATCTGATCTAGCAGCTCAATACCGCTCATACCAGGTAAATTTTTATCAATCATAATAATATTCGGTAAATCCTTATGGTTACTATCTAGTTTATCCATTAAATAGTTAATAACATCCTCACCATCTTCGATCCACTTAGTTTTGATTGGATAATCAACATTTTCTAAAGAATCTTTATACATGTGGTAATCATCCATATTATCTTCGATTATTAATAAGTTAATTTCATTTTCAATTAAATTATGTGGAAAAGTTTCAATTTTAAAATCAAGCATGAGTAAGCAAATTCCTCTATGTATTTAACGTTCCACGTTCTTAAATTTTTTATTGATGCCAAAATGGAAATTTTTTAATGATTTACTTGTTCGATTAGCCTTAGGGCTTTTTCATAGTCTGCTTGAGTATCGATTCCTATGGACTTAGATTGAACTTCGATCATTTTGATTTTGATTTGATTTTCAAGAGCGCGAAGCTGCTCTAACTTTTCAATTTTTTCGAGTTGGGACTCAGCTAAAGCTGAAATATTTAACAAAGTATCTTTTCTATAGACATAAAGACCTAAATGTTTTTTATAGCGATAATTTTCAGCAATGCCATCTCTAGCACAAGGAATCGCTGAGCGAGAGAAGTACAATGCAAAGTCATTAATGTCTGTAACGACTTTAACGTTATTAGGATTATTAATTTCAGAAAAATCATCGAAGTGGTGATAAATGCTAAGCATCTCGAGATGTGGGTCGTGTAAAAAAGGTTCTAAGCTTTTATCTATATCCTTAGGATCGATAAAAGGTTCGTCGCCTTGAACATTTACTATAATTTCCCAGTTGTTATTTTGTTTAGCAAGTTCTGCAATCCTGTCAGTGCCAGACTTATGCTCTTTAGAAGTCATGGCAACATTACCACCGAAGTTTTTTACGTGTTCATAAATCTGTTCATTATCAGTGGCTACTATAACTTCATCTAAATGCTTCGCTTTAGATACTTGTTCATAGACAAGCTCAATCATAGTTTTTCCACCTAGCTTTAGGAGTGGCTTTCCTGGGAGTCTTGAGCTTTCGTAGCGAGATGGAATTACAGCTACTGATTTTTTCATTAGCTAATGACCTCTTCTATAGCAGCTTTGATAAGCATGTGCCCTTCTCGATTAGGTTGATTGAAGCCGTTAGCAAAGAATTTTTTTCTTTGCTCTTCTAGAAGTGGGAACTTAGAACTGGTATCAGCGTAAGGTATTTTATTTCTTAAGGCTACTTGTTTGCAGATCTTATCCCATGGCTCCATTCTTAAATCTTTCATATCAACTTTTGCATTTGGTTTTTGTTGTTCAGGGCAGGCTGAGGGAATGTGAGGAACTGGTCCTACTAGAAGAAGTTTAATACTATTTAGTTTTAAAAATTTAATTAAGTACTCTAAAAGTACCTCGAAGCCTAGTAAGGCATCTGGTCCTAGCCAAACATCATTTATGCCATAGTTTAAAATCACTAAATCTGGCTTATGAAGAATTACATCTCTCCCTACATAGAGAACAGCATCTAAGATACCTGCACCTGAGATTGCGTTGTTTGCAAATTCGATACTATTAGGATCACTAAGAGAGTTTTTCCATAGTTGATGGAAAGTTTCTTCTTCTTTTATTTCCCAGTTGTTTTGAAGTCCTAGAGTGACATTGTCACCAATAGTAACGATTTTTTTGACACCATCTAAAGAAAGTTTATTGAATTTTAGCTGTGATTCATCTTCTTCTTGGGCTTCTAGGAAAGGAATAAGGTTTTTATTCATCGGGCTTACATCTAAACCCGACCTCACAGCGCAGTAAATACCCATACCGAAAGCAAAGCGTATCGCTTCAATGTTACTTTCATCAGTGCTAGTTTTTAAAAGCTCATTAATTACTTTTAACCATTCAGAAGGGTCAAGTGGATTATTAAAGCGAAATTCTTCAACCATATCCTTACAATTTTTAGGAACGAATTGAAGAACATTAGTAAGTTTTTCTAAAGTATCATCTACTTTTTTAGCTAGTTCTTCTGTTTTACTGAGGTCGAGAGCGTTTCTATAGCAGTTAAACGCATGAGGAAAGAAGCGAATGAGTTTAGCGTAGTCACCAGCAGCTTCCCAGTCTTCTGCTGTGGCTAAATTAGAGTCTTGTTTAAGAGACTTAAACATTAGTTCTGTAAGTCTGAGGTCTTGCATTCTTACTAATTATATAGGATTAACTGCCTTTTTTAGGTAAATATACTGCTGGGATCATATCACTTGCAAATAAAGATAATTTCTTCACTAGCTTACTTTCAGCTTGAAATTGAAATCCTAAAATAAGATTAATGTTTATCGGAGGTGTAAAGTCACCCAATTAGGATAGCTTCTTCACTGTAACGAATTCTCTTACAAGAGTCTTCTGGGATCAATGCCATTAAGAATAGTAGTGGACCAGGCCTGCCGATGATCATGCAGATACATAGAATGATTAGGGATGAATTCGATAAATCACCTGTGATCCCTGTAGATAATCCCACTGTAGTAAATGCTGAAGTTACTTCAAATAACTGCTCTATGAATCTTTGAGATTTCCCGATTTCTAGGACACTGATAAGAAATGTGGCAAACATTATGCCTAGAACTGTCGAGATGAATACCACTACTGATCTCTGTTTTACGATGTCTGGGACTGCACGGTTGAAAAGCTTAGTGTCACCAGTTTCTCTTAAGGCGCTCCACATCATCACTGCAACGACTGCAAGGGTAGTAACTTTAATACCACCGCCGGTTCCTCCAGGGCAGGCACCAATGAACATCCAGGCTATTAAGAATATGAGACTTGCGTCTCCTAGATCGTTTAAAGGTATAGAGTTGAAGCCAGATGAACGTGAGGCAATCGACTGAAATGATGCTAAAGAAATATTATCAAAGTGAGAACGGAACTCAGTGAAGAGATCTCCTAAGAAGTAAATTAATAAACTTTGGGTAATTATCCCTACTAGAAGTAGAGTAAATGTAACTTTAATAGATACTCTGGTATGCAGTGATAGAGCGTGTCGATTTTTATATTTTTTACTAATAAACTTTATCCATAATTCATTTAGCACTGTGTACCCTAAACCACCTATTATCGGTAATAAGGAGAACATCGCTAAGTAAAAGTAGTTATCTCTGAAAGAACAAAGACTATCAGTATACAGACTCAGACCTGCGTTGCAGAAAGCAGAGACAGAGTGGAAAATTGCTGCGAAAATACCTTTACCTAAACCATTGTGCTCGACAGAGGTGTAAAGCATCATAATGAAACCGAAAGTCTCAATAATTAGAGTGAATAATCCTATTTTTATAACAAAGCCTGTGAAATCTATTTTCCCATCACTGTTATTTGAAAGATCAAAAATTTTACTGTCACTGTAAGAAATTTTTTTCCCCAGCATATAGAGAAAGATAGTAGTCATAGTCATATAACTAAGTCCACCGACTTGCATAAGAATTAGAGTTACAAATTGTCCGAAGAGAGAAAATTCTTTACCGATATCAACTACCGCAAGGCCGGTAACACAAACAGAGCTTACTGACATGAAAAATGCACTCACAAAGTCTCGCCAATGATGGTTGGTGTTTGAGATAGGAAGCATTAGTATCAATGCTCCAATAAAACTAAGTCCGATGAAGCTTAGCATTGTGAATTGGGCAGGGCTAAGTTTTTTAAAATTAGCTTTTTTAATTGGCACTTAATAAAATTATAGACAGATTTATTCAAAATAAGTTATAATTACTCTTCGCTATGAAACAAACATTAGGTGGCACTACTAGAAAAAGAAAGAAAACCAGCGGGTTCAGAGCTAGAATGGCGTCTCCTACAGGTCGTCGTGTTCTAAAAAGAAGAAGAACTAGAGGCCGTAAAGCTATTTCTTTATAAGTGCTATCGAGAACTGAAAGAATAAAATATAACGGTTTATTTCTTCAAGCTTACGAAAAAGGTAAGCGAATTTCATCTGAAAATTTTTTTTTAACATTTACTAAAACCAGAAAAGATTGTAAAGATTCTTTACCTCTTACTGGTTTTGTTGTTTCTAAGAAGTTTGCTAAAAGAGCAAATATAAGGAATAAATATAAACGCGCTATGCGCGAAGTTTATAGGTTATTTCGTTTAAAGCCAGAAAATATAGAAGCTTTAAAAGAGATTGGGTTACTAGTGGTTACTATTAAGGCTAAAGTGGAGCCAGATAAAAAGATTTCTGTTTTTAATGAGTATTTTGATGAGTTAAATAAACTTTTTGAAAAATTAATTTTATCTAGCAGCTGCTAAGTCTCTACCTTTTGCTCTGTTTGACTTGTTATTAGGTCCATTTACAATATTATTTGCAGGTTGGTTTTTTAATTCGGCTACCATTTTATCGACTTTTTGCTTAATAGTTTCCATTGCAGGTAAATGTCTTAGACGTGAATATTTACCATTTTCCGAAATGTTTGCCGCAAATTTTTCTAAGTCATTAATATCCCTTGGTAGTAAGCGGGCTTGATAATTGCCCATAGAGTCTCTACTGCCAGTAGTTTTTTGGATAGTGTTTGCAACCATGTTGTCTTGGATGTAGCTTAAATGGCTATCTAAGCTGGAGATTACTTCATTTAAGTATTTAGTTTTTTCTGCTTTAGTTCTTTCCTGTTCGGCATTTTGTTTACTGAATAAAGTGAAAGGGAAAATATTGAATAGTCCAGCTTTGCCACCCATTCTTTTTGTTGTTAAATCTATTAGCTCTAGGTGAGTTCTAAATATATCCATTGCATCACTCTGGAAGCCTTTACTTTGATTAGGTTCACGGATAGTTTCTAAGTTATCAGTAAGGATTTTATTAGTGTTGTTACCACCTGGAGCGAAATCTAAAAGTAAATACCATAGTTTTTTTGGTCTTAAAATATAAGCTAATGGGTTCCACCAAGAAAATGGTTTTAAAACCTCTTTGATATTATTTTTTGCATTTCTAATTTCGTTCGGGTTTAGACTTTTTCCTGCGTCCCTTGCTTTTTCTTTTTGTTTATCCGCTGCATTCATTTGCCAGTCTTGGACAGTTTCCACTGCAGTTTGGACACCAGGTGGGAATACCTCATTGGTTACAATATTTTTAACTTGCCTTTTAGCAAGATCTAAACCTGGGATTTGCATCGATGATTTCTATCTAGATTTCTTATTTTGTTATGTCGACTTGAAATACTTTTAGATTTCTTTTATAATTTTAGCATTATCGTATATACAAATTCAAGTATTGTGAAACTAGGAATGGAATTAGTATTAATTTAAAGAGATTTTAGAACAATTAAACTAAAGAATCTGTCTTGGATTAGTTTTTAAGATAAACCTTCGCTAAATCTGGAATTATTCCAGCATATTTAGTTTTACGGATACCACCTAAATCTTTACTCACAGCAGTAAAAATCCTAGGTGTAGCTAGGTAAATAAAAGGCTTTTCTTTAAAAACTATTTCTTGGAATTTCCCATAGATTGCTTTTCTTTCATTAAAGTCCATAGTTTTTACTCCTTGTGAAAATATAGAATCAATCTCTTTTTCCCAGCTACGAGTTAAAGGATTTTCTTGTGTAGCCTTAGGGTCGAAAGCATGTAAGCGACCGCTACTAGTCCATACATTAGCACTACTATTTGGCTCATTACTTGAGCCACCGGTAAAGCCTAAAATTCCAGCATCATAGTCTTTAGCACTCATAATCTTGCCGACGAAATTATTAAACTCAAGTAACTTGAAATTAGCTTTAATACCTATTTCTTTTAGGTTTTCAGAGATTATTACACCCATAAGTTCACGCTCGCGGTTCCCAGAATTAGTGAATAAATCGAACTCGACTCGATTAGATTTAGAGTCATACAACTCTTTTTCTTGCGTTTCGTGATTGAATTTTAGGGTGAAGCCAGCTTTACTTAAAATCTCTAAAGCTTTTTTTGTGTCTGCTAAAGGGTTTACTTTAACTTTAGGGTTGTAAAACGGTGAAATATTAGGGAAACTGGTGTTTAAAGGAGAACCTAAGCCTTGGAAAACGTTATTAATAATATTTTCTCTATCTATAGTAAGCGAAACGGCTTCACGAAATTCCCTATTATTAAACCAGCTGTATTTAGGTTCTGGAATGTTTTTACTCATATTAAACCAGATGAAATTACTTGTCTGACTAGGTCCTAGGTCTATTAGTTTAAAGTTATATTTTTTTTCTATAGACTTTATGAAAGCAGCATTATTAGGACTGACTCCTAGGATCATTGACTCTCCAGATAGGAATTTGAAAATATCAGCACTATCATCTTGGACATAGGAATAGATGATTCTATCTATGTAGGGGTAATTTTTACCTGTTTCATAGTCAGTTTCAAAATATCTAGGATTGCGTACAAATTCGATTCTTTCCCCAGACTGGATTTTAGAGAATTTAAAAGCAGCAGAGCAGACTATATCTTCAGCTTTACTATGAATATTTAAATAGTTATTAAAAGCTAATTGCTTCTCTTTAAGAGTTTTAGCATTAGCTTTTTTTAAATGCTCTAGAACATGGTGCTTGGGAGCGATTTCTACACCCAGGTTTCTTAAAAATGGTGCAAAAATAGTTTTAGTTTTGAATTGAATGGTTCTTTCATTAAGTTTTTTTACTTCTGGGAACTCTCCATCTACTAAAATTATGTCCCGAGTCATACTAATAGCGATTTGATCTCTTAAGAGTTTATTCCAGGTAAAAAGGACATCTTCAATTGTGATTTTTTCACCATCACTCCAGAAAATATTGTCTCTTAAGGTTACCGTAATAGTTTTTTGATCTTTACTAATTTTGAAATCCTGAGCTAACAGAGGTTCAGGTTGATCGCTATCTGGATTAAATTTTATAAGTCCTAGAAACATCATCGAACCATATTGGCTACTACCTGCATCTGTAGCAATCCATGGGTTTAAAGTTTTAGCGTCTTGCCCTCGCTGAGTAAGTTTTAGTGTGCCACCGAACTTAGAATCTTTACTTTTAGTTTCATTAAAACTCTTTGTACAAGAGTTTAAAAATAATGAAATAGTGAAAAATAATATTAACCTTTTCATTAAGTGGTGTTAGTTATTTTTCCTTAGAACCATAGATTACAAACTCAGCAGATATCATCATAATATTCAAGAACATAAATGTAGGTAGACTTGCGATGCAGAGGTAGTTAATGTGTAAGAATAGTGCAGTAAAGACTGCTAGTTGAATCGGAAAATTAATAATGAACATTATTCCTATAGCCATTTCAGCATACTTAACTATTTTTGCGATAAGAAATGCATTTGGGAGAATCATGTCATTGAAAAGAATTTTATAAGGTTGGAAAATAACGTCATCTCTTAAAGATGCAAAGAAAAGATCAGCCTGGCTTCCGAAAGAAGGATCGGAAAATTTCGGCATAGCATTAAGAATGAAAATTAGACCGATAATCCAACGCATGATTAGCAAATAGGCATATAATCTCGGAAGACTTTTAGGATTAACCATATAAACTTTATTATAGTAAAACAATACATATTAGTAATGCTTAATTCGCAAATTCCTAAATTTAATAACCTTTTTCCGTAAGCTTAGTTTAGTTTTAACAAGCCTTGGTATACTTACTATATGGCTAATATTGAAGAATTATTTTCAGAGTCGAAGGTACCTGTACCTAAAAAAACGGAAATAGAAGTTCCAGATGGATTAAAGGATAACCTTTTAGTAACTACTGTTTCTGGTTTCGTTGATAGTATTTATAATTGGGCTCGATCTAATAGTGTTTGGCCTTTAACTTATGGTACTTCTTGTTGTGCGATTGAAATGATGTCAGTAGGTATGTCTCGTTTTGATATTTCTAGGTTCGGTTCAGAGGTATTTAGAGCGACGCCTAGACAGGCTGATTTAATTATCACAGCTGGTACTATTACTAGAAAAATGGCTCCAGCCTTAGTAAGACTTTATCAACAACTCCCTGAGCCGAAATACGTTATTGCCATGGGTGCTTGTACCATTACTGGTGGAATGTTTCACGATAGTTATTCTGTAGTACAGGGTGTCGATCGAATTATTCCTGTAGACGTTTATGTACCTGGGTGTCCGCCTAGACCAGAAGGTCTTTTACACGGTCTATTCACTCTTCAAAGAAAAATCCGTCAGGAAAAATTACTTGCCCGTAGAGAAATTAGTAAGTATCATGATTCCCAAGTTCATGATGTAGATGAGAAGACAGGTTTGTTAATTCAATAACTCGAAACGTTACTGTAAGGCTTCAAATCCAAGGCTTTTGAGTTGTACAGTGATGTTTTATAGTTTATAATTTAAAGTGATAGTATGGCAGATCTACCAATAAAACCAGGTGATGATAAACTTGCAGCTTTCTTCGCGAGAAAAGAGGCTATATCTGTAGGTAAGGATCCAGATGAAGCAGAAAAAGCTGCTCTTATGAAGTTTGGAATTGGTGTAGGTACACCAGAGCCGGCTGCTGAAGCTGTGCCAGTAGAAACTGCTAGTACTGAAGAATTAGATGATGCTGAGCTTGTGGAAGAAGTTCCACCACCGCCTCCGAAGACACCTGAAGCTAAAGAGTTTTTCGATGCTGCTAAATTTAACGTAGAAGAATTGGGTGAAGATGCTGCTGGCACTTTAATGTATGCAGTGCAGGTGGCTGACTTAGTTCAGATTTGTAAAGATCTTAAATCTCAAAGAAAATTTAATGTACTTAATTTCGGTACTGCTGTTGAATATAAAGAGGGTTATAAATATATTATTAGACTTGAGAGTAATAAGCACTTAGAAGCTGTGGTTTTAAAAGTTACCGTATCTAAAGATAATCCTACTTTACCTACTCTAACGGAGATTTATCCGTCTGCTAATTGGCAAGAGCGTGAAGCTTACGATATGATCGGTATTATTTTTGAAGGTCACCCTAACTTAACTAGAATTCTTAACCCTGATGAGTGGGAAGGATATCCACTTCGTAAGGATTACATAGGTCCTTTAGATGGGTTAAATCAGCCTCTTAAGTATGCTTTGACTGCTTAGTAATTTTCTTATCTGAAAAATTCATCTAAAAACTAGAAAAACAAAAATTCTAATTGTTTAGCATTAAAGTTTTAGTTCAAACTACTGATACTTATATGTAACTGGATAATCCTGTGGGGGGAACACTATGTCACTATTTTCCGTAAATACTAATTTATCTTCTAAAGTTGCGACTAGGTCTATTAACCATAGTTCTCAGAAGATAACGAATTCTACTCTTAAGTTAGCAACGGGTTCTCGGGTAAATAAAGCTGGAGATGATGTTGCAGCTTTAAGTATTGGCGCAAAGTTAGACACTCAGCTTAGAGGTAATGATGTCAGTTTAACTAGCACGTTTACTATGAACGAAGGTGGTCAGTCAGTAACTAGAGATACTGTTGACGCGTTCTTTGTGAATAGAGATTTAACTAACAATGAATTGACTAATGTCTTAAATGCTGAATTAGCAGAACTTCAAGCTGAATTACAAGCTTTAGAATCTACTGAAAACTACGATCAAGACGAAGCTGATACGCTAAGAAGTAGAATCACAATTAAAGAAGCTGAGATTGACAGTGCTAGTTTCTAGGCAGTAACAAGAGAATCTTGATCTACTTCAAGACCAGGACCTTGAGTTACACTTAGGAAAACATTCTTCATGTAAGTTCCTTTAGATGAAGATGGTTTGTTTTTCTTAATCTCTTGAACAGCTGTAACAAGGTAATTACTCAGCCCAAAGAAATATTAGGTAAAAACCAAGGAATTATTTAGTAGA